>CAUQMF010000028.1:0-19874 GCA_963518965.1 uncultured Campylobacter sp. | reverse complement strand
CTTGGAATCTCAAAAGAGGAGACGATGAGCGTGGGCGACGGCGCCAACGACCTATCTATGTTTGAGCATTCGGATTTAAAAATCGCGTTTTGCGCGAAGCAAATTTTAAGGCAAGCGGCAACTTGTTGCGTGGATAAAAAAGATTTGCGCGAGATCATAAATTTGATATAAAAGGCGAGAAAAATGTTTAATAACGATATAAATTTTTCATTGTGGTGCGACTTTATCGAGCGCGACTTTTTGCAAGACGAGTTTGAAAATTTACTTCAAATAGGCGCTATTAACGGCGTGACCTCAAATCCATCCATCTTTAAAGCCGCGTTTTTGTCGGACTCCTATAAAGACGTCATCGGCCAAATGGGCAAAAAATATCCAAAGGCGCTTTACGAGGCGCTCGCGGTGCAAGATATCAAGATAGCCGCGACCAAGCTTTTGAGGCATTACGCAAACGGCGACGACGGGTTTGTTAGCATCGAGGTCGACCCTAGCTTTTGCGATAATGCCGCGGCTACGGTGGACGAGGGCGCTAGGCTGCACGCGGAGATCGGCATGCCAAACGTCATGATCAAAATCCCCGCGACAAAAGCGGGTTTTGAAGCGATGAGCGCACTAACCGCGCGCGGTATCGCGGTAAACGCGACGCTGATTTTCTCGCCTGAGCAAGCCGTAGCGTGTTTGGATGCTTTTGAAGAGGGCGTGAAGGCTTACGAGAAGAAATTTCCGCTAACGCCGCTACCAAAAAGCGTGATTAGCATTTTTGTTAGCAGGTTTGATCGCTTGCTAGATGAAAAAATGCGCGAGAACTCGCTGCCGACGGGTCAAATCGGCATCATGAACGCGACTAAAATTTACAAAATCATAGAAAACAAAAACTTGCCGACGACGCGAGCGCTGTTTGCTAGTACGGGCGTAAAGGGCGATGAACTGGCAAAGGATTATTACGTAAAAGAGCTGATGTATCAAAATGCGGTAAATACGGCTCCGCTCGATACTATTAAAGCCTTTATCGAGGGCAAAAACGAAGCTAAAACCGCCGTTAGCGACGATAGTATAGAGAAATTTTTCGGCGTAATAAAAAGAGCCGACATAGACATGGAGAAGGTTTATAAAGACTTGTTAAATGACGGTTTAAAGCAGTTCGTGACGGCATTTGAAGATATAATGAAAGCATTAAAATGAAGCCTTTAAGATTTACTTCAGTAGAGCAAGAAGAGGTTAAAGACTACGAACCTATCGGCTCTAGCATAAAATTTGACACTAGGGACGACGAGCTTGAGCGCATAATAAACCAGCGCGCAAGTGCCGTAAAAAGCGACATAGAAGCCGTCAGAGCCAAAAATAAGCAGATGGCGCAGGCTAGAGAGGCTGCTGCAAACGAGTCTGAGGAGACTGCGCAGGATGCGAGCAACGACGAGCCCAAAGAAGAACTGTTTGACGACCCCTCTAGCGACGGTAAATTTAAGAGCGAGGTTTTGGATCAAATTTCGCAAGAAGGCAAACTAGACGACGAATCTTTTAACCAATCCTTTAGCGAAGACGAGCCTAGCGACGAGACATTTGTCGCGCGTATACCGTCGGTTAAATTCGACGATGAGGATTTGCCTAAGATAAAACTAGTAGACGACGATGATTTGGCGCAGACAAACGATACACTAAACGAGCCGTCCCAAGGCGATACTAAGCCTAATGATTACGAGAATAACGATTTTAGCGATCTTTACGAGCCTTTGGAGCTTAAACTAGACGTAAATAAGAATTTGCAAGAAATAAGCGAAGCATTGCACGAGATAGATAAAATGGACGCCTCCGATAAATTTAACGACGGTAAGGGTATACCCGCTCAGAATGAGATTAAATTTAACGACTACGAATACGCTTTTGAGCAACATGATATTAAACTAGATAGCAAAGACGCGCCGGCGCAGGACGAGGTTGGTTTTAACGGCGAGACAGCGCTAAATTCGGACTTGCCTTTGTTGCAGACCGGAGCCGATCTAGCTAGCGAAAACAATGTAAAAATAATCGACGAAGTCCACAAAGACGCGCCGGAGATAAATGATGAGGATTTGCCTCGCCTTGAGGAGGTCAAACCTGACGTAGAGCTAAAACCGGCGATAGATATTTTAGATTACGTTCCTTACGAGCCTAGCGAAGATGAGGCAAATGAGGACGCGATTTTGGACGAAGAGCCTAAATTTAGCAAAAATTTAGAACAAGTGGCTCAAACAGACGAAAAAAGCGCAGAAGAGCTAAATTTGCAAACGCCAAGCTTAATGCAAGAAAAAAGCGAGAAAAGCGACGATAAAGAAAATTCGGCGTCGAAATTTATTATTAAAAACGAGGAAAAATTGAAAAAGGTACATGAAAGCGAGCCTCAAACGGTAGCACAAGAGATAAATTTAAAACAAACAAAAGAGCGACGGGATGAGCAAAATTTAGATGCTAGAAGCGTAGCCGGGTTAAATTTAAGCCCTCAAAACGAGCCTGCCAAGCCGGCACGAGTAGATAGAGCCGCGCTTTTAGCCGATCTTGTTGCAGATGTCGCAGAGCCTTTTGCGCCGCAAGGATTTGGCGTAGGCGCAGCGACAGAGGACGATAGCGAAGAAAGAGCCGAGATAAAAAATAAGCTTGATGAGTATCTGCTAAAGCTAATCGAAGGCGGCGGAAGCGATTTGCACGTAAAATCGGGTAAAGTAGTGCGAGGTAGATTTAACGGCGAGATCGTAAAGATGGGCGATAGGGTTTTAGACTACGATAGGGCCGTACTTTTGACCAAAGAAATTTTGGGAACGAATTATTATAATCTCATGAAAAAAAAGAACGTAGATTTTACGTACAAGCTAAATGATGACTTTCGCTTCCGCGCAAACGTTTTTTTGCAGATGGACGGCGTATCTTTCGTTTTTAGAACGATTCCGACTAGAATCCCTACGATGTCCGAGCTTTTGCTGCCGCCTATTATCGAGAAACTTTGCGATAAGGTAAACAGAGGCATCATCCTAGTAACCGGTCCGACCGGAAGCGGTAAAACTACGACGCTAGCTAGCATGATAAACTATCTAAATCATACGAAAAATTATCATATCGTCACTATCGAAGACCCGATAGAGTTTATATATAATGACGATAAAAGCGTTATTAACCAACGCGCTATCGGACAAGACGTCGATAGTTTTGCCGATGCGTTAAGAGCGTCTTTGCGCGAAGACCCGGACGTTATATTCGTGGGTGAGATGAGAGACCTGGAGACCGTTAGAACCGCGATAAATGCCGCAGAAACCGGTCACTTGGTGCTTGCGACGCTTCACACGCTTGATGCTAAAGAAACTATAGGCCGCGTCATAAATATGTTTCCAAAAGAGGAGCAAAACCGCATAAGAATGACTTTCGCATCGGTTTCCGAGGCTATCATCTCTCAGCGCCTGGTCTTAACTACGGCCGGCAAACGCCGCGTCGCCTGCGAAATAATGGTAAAAAACATCAGGGTAAGGGATATGATTCTCGAAGATAGAGATAGCGAAATTTACGATGCGATAGAGCAAAGCAAAAACACCTATGGGATGCAGACCTTTGAGCAGCATTTGCTTGACATGTATACTGCGGGCGTTATCACGAAAGAAGAGGCGCTAAGAAGCGCGAGCAGAAGGGAAAATCTCGATATAAAAATCAAAAGCGCAGACCTTGCTAAAAAGCGAGCTATGGTTGCCTCTATCGAAGAGGACGACGAGCTTTTAAAAGAGTTTCAAAGCGAGATTATCGCGCTTAAAGATATCAAGTAAGGCGAAATTTATATAAATTTGGGTATTATCTGCCTCTATTTTTAAAGAAAGGAAAACGATGTTAGAAGGTATCGTTAGAGAGAGTATCGGTAAAAAGGCGTCAAAAGCCTTGAGAAGAGATGGTTATCTAATCGCCAACATTTACGGCAAGGGATTAGAGAATGTGCAAGCCGCTTTTAAAATCAACGATTTTATAAAAGAGGTTCGCAAAAAAGAGAGCCTTGCGTTTGACGTAAAAGTAGGCGGAAAAACCTTAAAAGTCGTAGTAGTCGAATACCAAAAAGACCCTGTGACAAATGCGCTAAAACACGTTGATCTAAAGGTTGCGCTTCCAGGCGTCGTCTCAAAATATATGATCCCGGTTAAGCCTTACGGAACTCCGGTCGGTCTAAAAAATAAAGGCGTTTTGATCATCTCAAAAAGGCGCTTAGCCGTAAAATGCACGGCTGAAAATTTGCCTAATTCATTTGACATAGACGTTAGCGGTCTTGATATAGACAATACCGTGTTGGTGCGCGATATAGCCGTTCCTGCGGGCGTCACTATGATCGATGCCGACCGCGTAGCGGTTCTAGGCGTAATAAAAGCTAAATAAGGCTAGCCTTGATACTCATAGTCGGACTGGGGAATCCCGGTCCCGAGTACTCCAAAACAAGACACAATGTCGGCTTTATGCTGATAGATAGACTCAAAAATTCAAATTTCACCGACGTAAGCTCAGCTAAATTTCAAGGCGAGCTGTTTAAATTTCAAAATTTGCTTTTTCTAAAACCGACGACCTTTATGAATTTAAGCGGACGAAGCGTAAAAGCCGTTGCTGATTTTTACAAACCCGAGCGCATTATCGTTATTCATGACGACCTTGATCTAAATTTCGGCGTCGTTAAATTTAAAAAAGGCGGCGGAAACGGCGGACATAACGGGCTAAAATCAATCGATGCGCTAATGGGCGCAGACTACGAGCGCGTACGTATCGGTATCGGCAGAAGCTCGCACAAAGGCGAAAGCGCGGTAACCGGACATGTGCTTGGCGAATTTAACGCAGATGAAAAAGAGGGGTTGGAAAAAATTTTGGACTACTGCGAAAACGCGCTAAATGAGCTAATAAAAACCGATATCGATACCGTTTCGCAAAAATTCTCGACAAAAAAAGGCATTTTGTGAGAGGGTTAAATTTAGCATTTGCGACTTTTGCATTTTCTCAAATTTTGAGGATTTTAAAGGCGCTCAAAAATCGGTTAAATTTAGAGCACAAATTTAAAGCCTTGCGCCTAATTTTCCTTACCGTAAATTTTATAAATTTACTTAAAAACTTTACATGCAAATTTATAAAATTTACGAAAAAAACGCCTAGACAAAAACTTGAATTCGGGTTTTTTAAGAGCGTAAAACAAGTCTGCTTCTCGTCTAGCCAAAAAGCGGCAAATTTGAGCGTCATTACGGCGGCAAAGGATGCATATTTGCAGCATAGCTCAAATAATAAATTTATTTGGCAAGTTTTCGGTATTTTCGGTAGCGCCGTTTTCGTTCGCCTTCGACCGTGCGTAAAATTTGATCTAAAAGAGCTTAAATGAACCTTTACGCTCGTTACGTCGGTTGGCTTTATTTTAAATACTTCGCGATATTGTTTATCGCGCTCACGCTTTTTTACGTCGGTATCGATATTCTAACCAATCTAAAAGATATGCCCGCAAGCGCAAACTTAAAACTACTTTATTTCGGACTTACCTCGCTTACGGCGGTAAACTACGTCTTGCCGCTTGCACTCATTTTTGCGCTGATAACTAGCAAATTTAGCATGATCCGCAGCAACGAGCTTGTGAGCTTTTACGCGCTGGGTATCGACAAAAATCGCCTAATAAAGCCGCCTTTTTACATCGCGCTTGCTATCACGTTTATTTATGTCGGATTAAATTTTACGCCGTTTGCCTACTCTTACGAATACGCCAGAAATATCGTTAAACTCTCGCATTTATCGCGTACGAGCTCGGATATTTTCTTAAAATTCGAGGGCAAATTTATCTATATAGATAGCCTTAGCCCGATTAGCGGCGAAGCTAAAGACGTGCGGATATTTGATATAAACGGTAGCAATCTGCGCAGCGCTACCTTCGGCGAAAGTGCGAAATTTACAGATGATGCGTGGCTTTTAAAGAATGCTAAAATCGTAAATTTACCGCAAAATATCAAACTGGGCGAAAAGGGACTCGATATCAAAACACCAAGCGAGCTAAAAACGCTTGAAAATTTTAAACCAAAAACGATAGAAAGCGCGTCGGCGGAGAGCTCGGCGATCACGATTTCTGATGCGGTGGATTATATTTTGGCGTTTAAAGACGAAGGTATCGGGCTAAATTCGACCAAAACGACGCTTTATAACCTTGCTTTTGCGCCTTTTTTTGCGCCTTTTATGGTGCTTATTATTTACTATTTTTTGCCGGTTACGGGACGATTTTTTAACCTCGCCTTAAAAAGCTTTATCTTCACGATCGCCTCGCTTTGCGTCTGGGGTGCACTTTTTGTTATGATGAGGTTTGCCAGAAACGGCGTCGTCTCGCCCGAGATCGGCGTGCTTTTACCGATTATTTTACTCGGCGCATACGCTTTTTATCTACATTTTAAAAGTCGTTAAGAGAGATTTAGGCAAAATTTCTGTAAAATCTAACTATTTTTAAACAAGGTTAGTTATGGATTTTACGAATTTGGCACAAAAATACGGCACTCCTCTTTACGTTTACGATTTTGACTATATGGCGCACCGCTACGAAGCGCTAAAAAACGCCTTTCACGCTAGAAAATCTCTCGTATGCTACGCCGTTAAGGCAAACTCAAATTTAAGCGTTTTGAAATTTTTAGCCAGGCTTGGAGCTGGATTTGACTGCGTGAGCGTAGGCGAAGTTAAGCGCGCGCTGCTAGCAGGGGCTAAAAACTATCAGATTATCCTAAGCGGCGTGGGTAAGCGCGACGACGAACTCAAATTTGCGCTGGAAAATGAAATCCTTATGATAAATTTAGAAAGCGAAGCCGAGATGAACCGCCTGGAAGCGATCGCAAAACAGCTAGGCAAGTCCGCTCGCATCAGCATCCGCGTAAATCCGGACATCGACGCTAAAACTCACCCCTACATCTCAACCGGACTAAACGAAAATAAATTCGGCGTGGATCTGCAAACGGCCAAAAAAATGTATCTTCACGCTAAAAACTCGCCGTATCTCGAGCCCGTGGGCATCCATAGCCACATCGGCTCGCAGCTAACCGACATCAAGCCCGTTATCGAAGCGGCAAAGATCGTGGCAAATTTGGCTCGCGAGCTAAAGGCGGCGCAAATCGACATCAAATTTTTTGACGTCGGCGGCGGTATAGGTATCGTTTACGGCGACGAGAGCGAGCCTGATCTATACGAATACGCGCAGGGTATTTTGGCAAATTTAAGCGGACTGGATGTCACGGTAGTCTGCGAGCCGGGACGCTTTATCGTCGGCAACGCGGGATATTTTCTAACTAGCGTGCTTTACGAGAAATTTAATAAAGAAAAGCGCTTTGTGATCGTAGACGGCGCGATGAACGACCTTATCCGCCCGAGTCTTTATCAAGCTAAGCATAAAATTTTTGCTCTTAGCGGCGGCAAGACTCTTTGCGAGTGTAAAAAAGAGCAGCTTCGGGAGCTCAAATTTAGCCCTTGCGACGTTGTCGGGCCGATATGCGAGAGCGGCGACTTCCTCGCAAAAGATCGAAATTTGCCGCCGTTAAATCCAGGCGATCTCGTTGTCGTCAAATCAGCCGGCGCATACGGCTTTGCGATGAGCAGCAACTACAACACTCGCGGACGCGCCGCGGAGGTTGCGGTAAAGGGCGGCGAGGACTTTATGATTAGGCGCCGCGAGAGTTTTGAGGACGTAGTGGCGCTGGAGCGCGAATTTCTAAGCTAGGGAGCGAAAATGCAAAACATAAACGACCTTAGAAGCGAGATAGATAAGATCGACGACGAGGTACTAAAGCGCCTAAATGAGCGTATGAATTTCGTGCGAAAGATCGGCGAGCTAAAGCAAACCAGCGGCAGCGCGATCTATCGCCCCGAGCGCGAAAGAGCTATCCTAAACCGCCTTGAGGGGCAAGACTCCGCGTTTTTAAATAAAGCCGCGATCGAGGCGATCTATCTTGAAATTTTTGCCGTCAGTAGAAACCTCGAGATGCCTGAAAAAGTCGCCTATCTAGGGCCTGAGGGCACCTACACGCACCAAGCCGCCGAGAGCCGTTTCGGCGCGATGAGTGCGTATCTGCCGCTAGCTAGCATAGAGGCGGTTTTTACGAAACTAAAGCACAAAGAGGCCAAATACGGCGTCGTGCCGATAGAAAATAATACAGAAGGCGCGGTAGGCGCCACGCTAGACTGCCTGGGGCGGTTTGATAGCGTCAAGGTCGTGGCCGAAATTTACATGGATATTCACCATATTTTTGCTAGCAAGTGCGAAAATTTAAAAGACATTAAACGCATCTACTCGCACCCGCAAGGCTACAATCAGTGCCGCAAATTTTTAGACGATCATATGCTTTCATCAGTCGAGTTTATCCCGGCAAAATCTACCGCGCAGGCCGCACAGCTAGCTGGTAGCGAGCCAAATTCGGCCGCTATCTGTTCTAAGATCGCAGCCAAGCTTTACGGCGTGCCGATCTTGTTTGAGACGATCGAGGATAATGCCGCAAACCGCACGAGATTTTTTATATTAAGCGATTTTAAAAACGAGCGAGCGCAAAGAAATAAAACATCTATCTTAGCAAAGACCGATCACCGTCCCGGCGGGCTCGTGGAGTTGCTACTAGCCTTTAGAGATGAGGGCATAAATATAACCAAACTAGAGAGCCGCCCGATAAAACAGCGCGAATTTAAGGCGAATTTTTATATAGATTTTGATGGGCATATAGACGACGACAACGTCCAAAAAGCGATACAAAAAGCGATAAGTTACGGCCACGAGATCGCGTGGCTAGGAAGCTACGTCGCGTGGGAGGAGTGAGATGAAATTTAACGAAAATTTGGCAAATTTAGTAAGCTACGAAGCGGGCAAACCTATCGAGCTTGTCGTACGCGAATACGGCATCGACGCAAAAGACGTCATCAAGCTAGCCAGCAACGAAAACCCGTACGGCACGAGCCCTGCGGTAGTAAAAGCGATCGGCGAGATAGTAAATAAAATGCATCTCTACCCGGACGACAGCTACTTTGAGCTAAAGGCCGCGCTAGCGAGCAAATTCGGCGTCGGCGAAAAATCTATCGTAATAGGCTCTGGAAGCGATCAGATAATAGAATTTGCCGTGCATGCAAAGGCAAACGCTAATAAGGGAATTTTGACTGCGGGCATAACTTTTGCTATGTATGAAATTTATGCTAAAGCAGCGGGCGCGAAGGTATTTAAAACAAAGAGCAAAGAGCATGATCTAGGCGAGTTTTTGCAAATTTACAAGGCTAATAAAGACGAAATCGGCGTGATATTTTTGTGCGTACCAAACAATCCTCTCGGAGGCTGCCTAGATGCCGAAGAAATTTATAAATTTCTAGAGCAAATAGATGCCGACACTCTCGTGGTTATCGACGGCGCATATCAGGAGTTTGCTAAATTTAAAGACGCGAAAAAAGAGATAAAGCCACGTGAACTCATAGCTAAATTTCCAAACGCGGTATATCTGGGCACGTTTTCTAAGGCTTACGGCCTTGGCGGTATGCGCGTAGGATACGGCCTCGGCGAGCAAAGCGTGATGAACGAGCTAGGCAAGCTAAGAGCGCCTTTTAATATAACGACGCTTAGTTTAAAAGCGGCTATCGAGGCGCTAAGGGACGAAGAGTTCGTAAAAATGACGCTTGAGACGAATTTTAAGGAGATGAAAAAATACGAAAATTTTGCCGACTTCCGCGGTATAAAGCGTTTGCCTAGCTTTACGAATTTTATCGTTTTTGAATTCGAGCGTCAAAACGCGAGCGAGCTTGCTCAAAATCTGTTAAAAAAAGGTATAATTTTACGTGATCTAAAAGGCTACGGATTAAATGCGATTCGCATAACGATTGGATTGCCGAATCAAAACGACGTAGTTTTAAAACAAATCGAGGAAAATTTAAAATAAATGGATTTTAAAGCAATATTTCAACAAATCGGGCAAATTTACCAAAATCTCTCGCTAAAACAGCGGCTGGTGGCTATGGGGTCGGTTGCTTTAGTGGTCGGATTTTTAGTATTTTTAAGCATTTACAAAAGCTCAAACGTAAACTACGACGGATATAGCGTTCTTTTTGAAAATACCTCTGCAGCGGACTCTGCGCTGATAATCCAGCAGCTTGAAAAAGATAAGGTTAAATATAAAATTTTAAATGAAGGCACTATTTTAGTGCCAAATGCCGACGTTTACCGCGAGAGGATCTCGATCGCGTCGCTTGGGATTTTAAAAGACGGCAAGGTCGGATTTGAGATTTTCGATAAGCAAGAATTCGGCGCGACGGATGCCGAACAAAAGGTTAAATTTCAGCGCGCTTTGGAGGGCGAGCTAGCGCGCACGATCGAGAGCTTAGCGCCTATTAAAAAAGCTATCGTTCGTATCGCGATACCTAAAGAGACGCTTTTTACAGAGCGAGCTACGCCGCCAAGCGCATCGATCGTTTTAAATTTAAAAGACGGACAGAGCTTAAATTTAAAGCAAACTACGGGTATTAAAAATTTAGTCGCCGCCGCGGTAGCAAATTTAAAACCCGAGCAGGTAAAAATCGTGAGCGAAGACGGAGCTCCGCTAGGCGAAGAGGACGGCGAATACGACAGCGATCAAATCACCCAACAAATAAAATATAAGCGCGACGCCGAGCAAGGCCTAGAAGAAAAGATCATAAACGTCCTATCTCCTATCGTGGGCGGTTCTGATAAGGTCGTAGCTAAGGTAACTATAGATTTTGATTTTGCCAGAAAAGATAGCCAAAGCGAGACCTTTGATCCAAATTCGGTCGCTAGAAGCGAGCAAAACGTCGAAGAAAAGCGCCAAGGCAGCAAAGAAGCCGAGGTGCAAGGCGTGCCTGGAGCCGTAAGTAACATCGGCCCGGTCGAAGGCCTGCAAGACGGCAAAATGAAAGAACTCTACTCTAAAAGCTCATCCACGACGAACTACGAAATCTCAAAAAAGGTCGAGCGCGTCAAGGATCAGTTTGCTAAGATAAACCGCCTAAGCGCCGCAGTCGTAGTAGACGGAAAATACGAAAATAAAAAAGACGAAAAGGGCGAGCCTACGAAAGAAATTGTCTACGTCCCGCTTGATGAAAAGCAGTTAAGTCGAATCGACGCTCTCATCCGCCAGTCTATCGGCTTTGATCAAAACAGAGGCGATGAGGTAACGGTTAGCAACTTCGAGTTCCAGCGCCCGGACGGACAAACTCCAGCTAGCAAGGTAAATTCGTTCTTTGAGCTTTATATCTTGCCTTTTGCGCCGCTGCTAAAATATATATTCGTAGCGATTTTGCTCTACTTTTTCTACAAAAAAGTTATCGTGCCGTTTATGTCTAAGATGCTTGAGGACGTCAAAGAAGAAGAACCGGAGCCGATGCCAGATATCGTCGAGCTTGACGATAGCGAGGATACACTGGAGAAATTTAAGGCCGCTAAGAAAAAGGTTGAAGAGCAGCTGGGCGTAGGAGGCGACTTTAACGAGGACGAGCTGCGCTACGACGTGATGCTCGAAAAGATGAAGCTAGTGGCTCAAGAGCGCGCCGAGGAGATCGCGGTACTACTCCAAGATATGATAAAAAACGACGCCGAATTTAGTAATCGTAAGGATATTTGATGGCTTCTATTAAACTCACGGAACAACAAAAGATGACTTATGACGATCTGTCGATGCCGGAAAAGGTCGCTATCTTGCTTATACAGCTTGGCGAGGATGCCACGACGCAGCTTTTTTCGCACATGGAAGTCGATGTGATAACCGAAATTTCACGCTACATCGCTACGGCAAGAAGCGTCGATAAGGCTGTGGCTTCGGCGGTTTTGGACGAATTTTACGCCTTGATGCAGTCAAACCAATATATAAGAAGTGGCGGACTTGATTATGCGAAGGAAATTTTATACCGCACGTTCGGTCCGGAAGCCGCGCAAAAGATCCTCGACAAACTCGCAAAAAGCATGGAAAACTCAAAGAGTTTCGGCTATCTTACCAAGGTTAAGCCTCAGCAGCTTGCCGACTTTATCGTTACCGAGCATCCTCAGACTATCGCGCTTATTTTGGCGCATATGGATTCAACCAGCGCAGCCGAGACGTTGTCGTTTTTCCCTGATGAGCTTAGGAGCGAGGTTGTAGTTAGGATGGCGAATTTAGGCGACATCAGCCCCTCTATCATCAAGCGCGTCTCAACCGTGCTTGAGGGCAAGCTAGAGAGCCTAACCTCCTACAAGGTCGAAGTCGGCGGACCAAGGGCTGTGGCGGAGGTGTTAAACCGCCTCGGCCAAAAGGCATCCAAAGCTACGATCGAATATATCGAGGACGTCGATGAGAAGCTCGCTACGACGATCAAAGAGCTTATGTTTACCTTTGAGGATATCAATACTCTCAACCAAGCAGCTATCCGCGAGATACTCAAAAACGTAGATAAAAAAGACCTTATGATCGCTCTAAAAGGCAGCGGCGACGCGCTTAAAGAGAAATTTCTCTCCAGTATGTCCCAGCGCGCCAGCGACTCGTTTAAAGAAGAGATGCAATTTTTGGGCGCGGTGCGCGTAAAAGACGTCGAGGACGCTCAGCGTCGCATAGTAGAGCAGGTTCAGGCTCTAGCCGAGAGCGGAGCGTTCCAAATAGGCGAAAGCGATGAGATGATAGAATGAAAAGCAGTTTAATATCAAGCGAAAAAGCCAAAGAGCATTTTATAGAAAACTACAGATTTAAGGTGCTGGGTCAAGAAAAAAAGCAAGACTCGGCTCGTGGGCAAGACTTCGAGGATCAAAGATCTGACGCCGGCGAGCAAGAGAGTTCAAATTTAAACGACGCAAAAGAGCAGGGCGCGCATTTTAAGCCTGAATCAAGCTTTATCGAGGAGCTGCTAAAACGCACCGATGAGATGAGCGGCAGTATGATAAAGCTGCAAATGCAAATCGAAAATCAAGAAAATGAATTCGCTAAACGTCTAGAAAGCGAGACCGCACGCGCTAAAGAAGACGGCATAAAGCAGGGCAGAGACGAGGCTGCGGCTAAATTTGACGAGGAGCTAAGAGCGCTTGAGAGCAGATATCTAGGCTCTATAAATAAGCTAGAGGAGCAGGCGGCTAAATTTGAAAGCCTCATCGCATCTAGCGAAACGCAGCTGCCCGCTACCGCAGTTGATATAGCCAAAGAGGTCGTAAAAAAAGAGATTTCTCTAAATTCGGCAAACATCGCCGCAGCAATATGCAAAGAGCTTTTTAGTGAAATAAGAGACGCCAAAGAGGTGCAGGTCAAAGTAAATCCAAAAGATTACGAGTTTATTAAAGAAAATTTCTCCGGACAAAACGTCAAAATTTCCGCCGACGAAGCAATCAGCGCGGGTGGAGCGATCGTACTCAGCGATGCGGGCAACTTTGAGGGCACGATCGAAGCCAGACTAGAAAAAATCAAAAAGATAATAGGACAATGATAGACGTAAAATCTATGAACGTGCAGGAGCTCGAAGCGCTTTGCGGGAAGCTCCGAGATAAAATTTTACAAACCGTCAGCGCAAACGGCGGGCATCTGAGCTCAAACATCGGCGCGGTCGAGCTTATCGTTGCGATGCATTATGTTTTTGATGCTGCAAAAGATCCGTTTATATTTGACGTTAGCCACCAAAGCTACGCGCACAAGCTAATCACGGGGCGCTGGGATAAATTTGACACGCTTAGAAAATTTGGCGGTATCAGCGGCTACACCAAGCCCTCCGAGAGCAAATACGACTACTTTATCGCCGGCCACAGCTCCACCTCGATCTCGCTAGCAGTCGGCGCGTCAAAGGCGATCAAGCTAAAGGGCGAGGATCGCATCCCAGTGGCCCTCATCGGCGACGGCTCGATGAGCGCTGGTATCGCGTACGAGGCGCTAAACGAGCTAGGCGATATCAAAAACCCATGCGTCATCATCCTAAACGACAACGAAATGAGCATCAGCAAGCCCATCGGCGCCTTTAGTAACTACCTCTCGCAGATGATGGCAGGGCCGCTGTATCAGAAGTTTAAAAGCCGAGTCGAGAAATTTTTGAGTTATATGCCGGATGGCGCCGCGTATATGGCGCGCAGGATGGAGGAGGGCATTAGGATATTTACGCCGGGGATGTTTTTCGAGGAGCTTGGGCTCGAGTACATCGGTCCCGTAAACGGCCACGACGTGAAGGCGCTCATCGAGGCTCTTAGCGTCGCAAAAGGTATGAAAAAGCCCGTCGTCGTGCATGCGCAGACGCTAAAAGGCAAGGGCTACGAAAAGGCCGAGGGACATCTAGCCAGCTGGCACGGCGTGAGTCCGTTTGATCTGCAAAGCGGCGAAGCTATCAAAAAATCAGCCGCCAAATCGGCCACCGCGCTTTTTGCGGAAAATTTAATCCAGCTAGCGAGCGAGCATAAAAATATCGTCGGAGTTACCGCCGCGATGCCTACCGGCACGGGCATAGACGCTTTGATGGAGAGATTTCCGGATAGATTTTGGGACGTAGCGATCGCCGAGCAGCACGCCGTCGCCTCGATGGCCGCGATGGCTAAGGAGGGCTTTAAGCCCTTTATCGCGATTTATTCGACCTTTTTGCAGCGAGCGTTTGACCAGGTCGTGCACGACTGCGCGATCATGAACCTAAACGTCGTCTTTGCGATGGACCGCGCTGGCATCGTCGGCGAGGACGGCGAAACGCATCAGGGCGCGTTTGACGTGAGCTATCTAAATTTGATCCCGAATTTGACGATTTTCGCGCCTCGCTGTGCCGATAGTTTTAGGCTTGCGATGCATTATGCCTACGCTCACGAGGGGCCTTGCGCTTTTCGCTATCCTCGCGGAGCTTTTGCGCTGGCGCAGGGCGAATTTGAAGCGTGCGAGCTAAAGCTCGGCAAGGGCGAAGTTTTAGTCGAAGGCAGCGGCGAAGCGGCCTTTATCGCTTACGGCAACGCTGCGGGTAAGGCAAATGCCGCGCGTAAAATTTTACTAGAAAAAACGGACGGCAAATTTGACCCGAGCCTCGTTGATCTAGTGTTTGTTAAGCCGCTTGACGGCGAACTCTTACAAGAGCTCGCGCGCAAGCATAAGATTTGGTACGTCTTTTCCGATACCGCAAAAAAGGGCGGCGTAGGCGAGATTTTGGCTGCGTTTTTGCAGGAGCGGCACATTTTTGACGTGCGCATCGTTAGCTTTGAGTTTGACGACGCGTTTATCCCGCACGGCGCTACGGCCGACGTCGAAAAGGCTCTTGGTATCGATACGGCAAGCATTTGCGAGAAAATTTTATCCGAAACGGCGGATCAGATTTGAGCTGAAGCGTTTTTGCGCGTTTTAGCGAGTGCATTCGGACGAAAAAGGCGAAAAACTTGAGCGAAATAAATCTTTTTATGCTAGGTCTTTCCTCTCTAGCTTTGATTTACCATGTCTTAAGCATCACAGGCAAATTTGCGCGCGCTCGGCATGTCTTGCTTGTTTTTATCTTCGTTTATCTTTTTATCGGACTGGTTTTGCTACGGATTTTGGGTTAAATTTATACTAGGTTTGCTTTGTAAATTTTAATTTGCGCTAATTTTACTCGTTGCGACCTTTTGCGCTAAAGAGGCTTAAGCGGGTTTATAAATCGCGCCTTTGGTTTGCTTAAATTTAGCCAAAATACCGCCAAATTTAAGTAAAAACCCCAAACCGTAATGCGGATTTTGATCCAAGACAAGAATATCGCCTGGATCAAATTTGAGCTGTTTTTGCTTCTATTTAACGTAAATTTTAGCAGATAATAATTTATATTACCAACTATAAAGAAGTTTTAAATAATTTTTTTGTATATTTAGGAAAAAATACCAGGAAAAAACGATGAACTATATGGAACTTCTTAAAAATCGTGGCCTTAAAGCCACTCCGCAACGCCTCAGCGTACTAAAAATCCTCGATCGCCACTCTCATCCTACGATTGATGAGCTATACGAGGAGATCTGCGCCGAAAACCCTTCCGTATCGCTAGCTACGGTATATAAAAACCTAAATATGCTCAAAGACGAGGGGCTAGTCGTCGAGGTTAATATGCCAAACCAAAAGGCGCGTTACGATATCTTTAGCCATCCTCATATACACGTGGTTTGCGAGAGCTGCGGGAGCGTGGATGACTATGATTTTTGCGAGGCGCTGGATGCGTATAAGGAAAATTTGGAGAGAAAATTAGGCAATCTAATCGAAAAGATGAACGTGATAGTAACGGTAAAGGACTGTAAAAACTGCCGTAGATAGTTTCGGCTAGTTTTTAGATTTCTAGGACTTTGCGGATTTGGCTCATTTTTAGTTTTATTTTGGTGACGTTTTGGGTTTAGAATCGGCTCAACGAAACCTAATCGGAGCCTATCTTATTGATTTTAGCAAAATACGATAGAGTTTTTTTGTAGAGATATCGCTTTGTAAGCGCCTTATTTGTTTTTTGTATCTTTGCCTTGCTTGCTACTTATAAAAATATAGCTTTCATCTTAACCTACCGCTTATTTTGATGACGTTTTGCTAAATTTAACTATCGTTAAACATAAACGGCGCATAGGATTAAATTTTGATAGACCGCATATCAGGACTAGCTAAGCGCGTAAATTTAAAAATAAAAACAGAGGTCTTTTATCTTGTTTTTTAAGTTATCTTATAAATTTGACGCGGCGATTTTGATCGTGCTAGCAGTCGGTGCGGGGTATTTTGTTTATGCAAAAGAGTTTAAGCAAAAAGATTGCGGTTGCGGTATCAACAAGGCGTGCGGCTCTAAAGGCAAAAGATATGATTGATGCGTATTTTTGCCTGCGAGCTTTTGCGCGTTTTTAAATTCGCATTTTCATGACGCGGGTCTAGGCGAGTAAAATTTGAAGCCGAAATTTACAAATTTAGTCAAATTTGACTTCAAATTTGAGTGTAAAAAATCAAGGCGAAGTATCGCGAGATGGATTTTTACTTCGCTATGATCGTAACGCTAAAGCGAGAAAGGGCTTTGTTTTCCTTGCGGTCGTAACTGCTTGCAGTTGTGAAGTAAAAATTTAGCACAGGCTGGACAAGATAGTCTGCCGAGCTAAATTTTTACTAGCTCCGTTAAAGACACTCGCGAGACGAGCCGCCGATAAAATTTATTTAACAAGGTCGGCCAAAACCTTCGCCGCATGCTCTTTCGCTTTCACGCTCTTATACACCTTCGCGATCTTGCCGTCTTTGCCGATCACAAAGGTCGAGCGCGCGATGCCCAGATACTCCTTGCCGTAGTTTTTCTTCACCTGCCAGACGCCGTAGAGTTTGGCGACTTCGTGCGCGGGATCGCTTAGCAATATGTGCTTTAGGCTCTGTTTTTGCGCAAAGGCGGCGTGAGATTTTACGCTATCTGGACTAACACCCACGATCACGGTGTCTTTAGCTATAAAATCGCCGTAAAGTGCGCTAAATTCGCACGCTTCGGTCGTGCAACCGGGGGTGTTGTCCTTTGGATAAAAGTACAGCACGACGTTTTTGCCGACGAAGTCTTTTAGGCTGATGCTTACGCCGTCGCTGTTTTCTAGGCTAAACTGGGGCGCCGTATCGCCCGCTGCTAGCGTGATCTTTCGCTCCAAATCCTCTTTAGAAAATTCGCTCATTTTTTCTCCTTATTTTGTCTGATCTCTTCCAGGCTTAGGCCGCTTTTACCGATGCTATCCATACCCAGAGTCTCGATCATCACTAGCACCGCGGCGGGGTCTTTGCCTAGTACGCGCGCGAGCGTATCCGTGACCTCGGCGATGATTTGCTTTTTTTGCTCTTTTGTGGGCTCAGGGGCGGCTAATTTGATATTTACGAAAGGCATTTTTTCTCCTTGGTTTAAATTTGGGCTAATTATATCAAATTTAGCCCTTTTAGCCTCGGTCTGGCGGGTTAAATTTAAAACGAATCGATAAATTTAACCCGCCGCCTGAAGTTTAGCTTGCCTAATCTCAAATTTACCCGCGGTTTTATACAATCTTTAAAATTTATAAAATACGGAGGCACGATATGAAACAAACTGCGACGATACATGAAAAAAGGCTAAAACGCGCCATAAATCAGTATAAAAGCTGGACGAAGGATAACGCTCATTACGAAAAAGCGGTTTCAAATTTCTATTTTATGAGCGGGTACACCTACGAGACGTTTCAAAAAGCGCTAAGGTCGGGCAAGCCAGATGCCGGCTGGACGGCCATCATGCAGGTGTCTAACCGCGAAGCGGACTTGAGTTATTACGGTTGTTTAAAACTGCTAGCGGGCGATAGCGAGGGCTGGGACTATATAGACCTCGCGCTTGAGGGCTCTTGGATGAACTTTAAGCTCTCTCATTTTGGCGACATCGAGGCGGGAACGGCTTTTATGCTCGCTTATTTTTATCTGATAGGATACAAAAAGCGCGCCGATTATTTAGGCGAGTTTTTCTACTACTTCGAGCGAGACGAAAAGGCTAAAGAGCAGCTGGAGCATACCGATATTCCGCGATTTATCGTGCAGCTGTGGGCAAAGAGTAAAAATTTGCCGACCGAGCGTTTGGGCGAGTTTTTGGAATTTGAGCGAAAAGATAGCGGCTACGGCGAGCTAACTAGGCTTTTATACGAGCCTGATTGTCCGGATATAGAGCGGGCTATAGAGCTAGCCTTGGACTTTCACATCGAGCAGTCGGCTAAAGAAAGCGGCTGGATGTGTACTAGCCTTGCTTTTTATCTTTTTCCGGTAGAGATTTTATATTTTTTAAAGCTACGCGAAGAAAGAGGCCTAACGACGCGCGTACCTAGCGAACACATTTTGTGGCGCGAATACGAAAAGATAAAGCCGTCCCTAGGCGGCACCGCAAAAACGCCGCAGCGAGACGAGGCTTTTATGCTAGCGTTTAACAAGGCCGTATCGCAGGGATTTTTTAAAGCGGAGGACTTGGATTTTTTATAGTCCGGCTTATAAATTTAGACGGCTAAATTTAAACCGCTAAAATAAATTCGCAAAGTAAAGGAAAATAAATGGACAAGACAAGCTTTTTGCAGGGTTTGACGGCGTTTTTACGCGAAAACTACCGCCGCGACGACGCTAAAATTTTAAAAGACCGCATTAAATTTAAAAACGGCCGGATTTAAAATAACGGAGATTATATGAAGATTATGAAATTTAAAAATAGCTACCGACAATCTTGGATAGCGACTATGCCGGAGGGACTTAGCGCGGCAAATATGTTAAATTTGATAAAATCGCAGCGGATAGATGATGATTTTGTTTATGATTTATATATAGACGCGCCGATTAGCAAGGTTAGAAATTTACATTTTATCCATAACAATATGCTAGGAGACGTTACGGTAGTTAGCCCCGCGCTTCGCGAAATTTTTATAAAATACGCGAAAACCCAACCCGTGCGCTTAAGGCTGCACTGCAAAGACGGGACGATAGAGGACTACTGCATAATAAACACCTTGCAAACATCAGACGTTATAAACGAAGAGCGCAGCCAAAAGATATATTTGAGCGATGGCGGCGAATATTTTATCGGCGATATATGCCTAAATTCGCGCATCCCCGAGGATTTTGTCTTAGGGCGAGATACGCGGCATCGCACAAAGCTGTTTTATTCAGAGCGTTTTGTCAAGCTGATAAAGGATACAAATTTAGACGAGCACGTCGTTTTTGAGGATTTGCCCTCGGTTGCTAATTTAGCTTAGGCGCTAAAATTTAAGAACGAATAGTAAAATTTAAAAGTGAATTTAGCCCGAAAAACGAGTAAATTTAACGTAAGCGCTACGCCAAGATGAAGGAAAAATATGAAAGAAAATTTAACCGATAAAGCCGAGCTTTTAGAGCCTGCTAAAATCACGGAGCTTATTTTTAGCGAAAATTTAACCGCTCTAAAGGCTCTTCTTGCCAAAGGCTGGGACATAAACGAAAAGCTGCCTACGC
>CAUQMF010000027.1:0-20167 GCA_963518965.1 uncultured Campylobacter sp. | reverse complement strand
AAAGATCGTTACTACGCTGGCGGATCGGTTGTGATCGATCACGGCGAGGGCATCTATACGCAGTACTATCATCTAAGCGCGCTAAACGTTAAAGTCGGACAAAGTGTTAAAAAGGGCGACATCATCGCGCTTAGCGGCGCTAGCGGGCGAGTGAGCGGGCCGCACCTGCACTTTGGCGTGATCGTCGGCGGCGTGCAGGTAAATCCGATAAATTTCGTCAAAAAAATCAACGAAATTTTAAATTAACATTTTTTTCACGACTTTTCTTTAAACTTCGCTCATCTTTTTGAAGGAGAGAAAATGAAAAAAGTAGTTTTGATTAGTATGTTGGTTGTGGGCGGGCTTTTTGCCGCTTCGCTTGAAAAAAGCACGAACGACGAGCTTTATAAAATGGTCGCAAACGCCGACGCTAAGACGCTTAGCGAGGTAGCATTTGAGATAGATAAGCGCGCAGGCAAGCTAAAATTTGAAGCCAAAGAGGCCAAACGCGGGCTAAAAACCGAAATCAGAAAGAAGCTTGATGCGATGAGTATCGCCGATAAAGAGGCGTTTATGCGCGAGTTTAGAAACGGCTATAACGCCCAAGTGGGCGCGCTAAGCGTGGCGGAGGCCAAAAAGCTTGATATTGAGCTAAAAGACGGCGATGACGACGATGATTTTCACAAGAAATTTAAGCACGATTTTAAGGGCGGTTTTATAAAAGATAAAGACGGCAAAGGACCGCATATGCCGCGCAATAAAGAGTAAAATCGGCCTTTTTTAGGCTTTGCGGGGCGGGTTTTCGTTTAAATTTACGCGAAAATTTGCCCCGCTTTTTACAAATTTAAGCATTTTGGCGACAACGAATATTTATGAAATTTTACCTTGAAATTTAGATGAAATTTGATAAATTTACGCAGTGTCCGTTTGCGGCTAAATTTGAGTGCATGTGGGTAAATTTAATGCAAATTTGAGATGTTTGGCGAAAAATTTAGCGCAATGCCGCGCCGACAGACGGAAAAATCAAGCGGATAAAACGACAAAAACAAACGAAAACGGAGCGAAAATGAGTAAAATTTTGATCGTCGAGGACGAAAATATGCTGCTTGAGATGATGTGTGCGTATTTGCAGGCTCAGGACTACGAGACGGCGGGCGCGAAAAGCTACGACGATGCGTTAAATTTAGCCTACGAGAGCAACTTTGATCTTTGGATATTTGACGTCAAGATCATCGGCGGCAGCGGCTTTGCGCTACTTGGGGAGCTGCGAAACGCGGGCAAAAACACGCCTTGTATATTTACGACCTCGCTAAATACGCTTGACGACGTGCAAGCCGGCTTTACTAGCGGCTGCGACGACTACATCAAAAAGCCGTTTGAGCTAAAAGAGCTACATCTGCGCGTGCGAAATTTGCTAAAACGCACCTTTGTACACAACAAAAACGAGCTGGTAAATTTGGGCGAAAATTTGGGCTTTGATATGAATCAGGGCTTGCTGTTTCGTGACGGCAAGGCTGTCTCGATGCCTAAAAAGCAGTCTAGGCTGCTCGTGCTTTTGCTTAAAAATCAGGATAAATTTTTAAGTAGGGAGGAGATCTATTCTCAAATTTGGGACTACGACGAAAGTCCTAGCGAGCTTAGTTTGCGCGTTTATATCGCGGAGCTGCGTAAAATTTTAGGCAAAGAGCGTATCGTTAGCGCATCAAAGCTGGGCTATAAATATGTTTAATTTTTTTACGACGACTCAGAGGCAAAGAGCGGGGCGCGGTCCTAAAATTTCATCCAAATTTACGCAAGATTTTTGCCGTTTTAGGCTTCAAAATTTACGTCCGCGAGGCACCATCAAATTTAATCCAAAAGGTGGCAAATGTCTTTGCTAAAACCTCTTAAAAAAGCTTTTGCGGCACTTTCAAACCGTCAAATTTTACCTATATTTTTACTTTACTTCATCACGAGCGCCGCGTTTTTGGTTTTTTTTGCTCTTTTTTTTTATGCGCGCGATAATATTTTTACCCTACCCCGCTCCTTTTTTTTCTGGCTTTTTTTCCACCACAAAAAAAAAAAAAAAAAAAAAAAAAACGGCGAGATAGACGACGATGATTTCGACGACGTCGAGGCTTTTGCTGTAAATTTAAAAACGGGCGAGGAGATTGAGGATGATTTTGAGCCGCGCGAGGGTATGCCGCAAAGATACAAGGACGGAGCGAACTCGGTAGTGCAGTTTTATCTCAAAAATCGCCTCGGCGAGGAGGAGTACTACGTCGCCGTCAAGGTCGCGGATCCCGAGTTTGCGATTCTCACGCTAAAACTCAAAATAATATTTTTCTCGTTTATGATACTTCTTGCTATTTTAGTCATAGCTTATTTTATCATCCGTCTTTCGCTGCGTCCGCTTTACCGTCGTATCGACTTTTTAAACGGCTTTATCAGGGATACGACGCACGAGATAAACACGCCTCTTAGTGTTATTTTAATGAGTATCGAGATGTTTGAAACCGATCCGAAAAAATATCTAAACAACATAAAAACCGCCTCCAAAACGATCTCGACTCTATACGAGGACCTCACGCTAGTAAAGCTTAGCGGCAAAGAGGACGGCGCGGCGACTAGCTTTAGCCTGAGCGAGTTGGTGCGCGAGAGGATCGGGTATTTTGGGCTAAATTTGGAGCAAAAAAATATAAACCTAAGCACGCAAATCGCCGAAGTGCAGCTGCGCTCATCCTATAAAAAAACGCGAAAAAACATAGATAATCTGCTCAGCAACGCCATAAAATACTGCGACGAAAACGGCTCGGTAAACGTAAATTTAACCCCTGCTGCACTCGTGATCTCAAACAGTGGCGCAGGTATCGCGAAGGAAAATTTGCCGCGGATTTTTGAGCTTTATACGCGGTTTGACGAGCGAAACGGCGGTTTTGGCATCGGGCTTCATATTGTTAAAACTTTTTGCAAGGAGCTCGGGTTTAAAATCTCTTGCAAAAGCGGCGGGGGGCTAACCGAGTTTCGCGTCAGTTTTGGCGGTAGCGCGCAAATTTAGTCCCGTTTGGCAGGCGGTACGGTTACCTTCAAATTCGGCAAATTTCCGGCGCGCCGTAGCTATGAGGACAGCCGTTTTGTCGTATTCGCCAAATCGCGCCGTCCGTGCGTAAACCTGGTTAAATTTGTAAGCACGGATATGGACCGTATCGCCGGCACCGCGCCGCAAAATGCGCCCAATCTTTGTGCCCGTTGCTCATAGTTTTGTTTAAATTTAACTGCTTTTTTATTTTAAAAATGTAAAATCTCGTTTAAAAACTTAAGGCTAAAAATGACTGCGCTCCTCGTCGCCGAATACATCGGCATCGCCTCGGCAGCCACGAGCGGATTTATCTTCGCGGTTAAGCGCGACTGCGACTGGCTGGGTATCTTTATCGCCGCGCTTCTGACTGCGCTTGGAGGCGGATTTATGCGCGACGCTATTGTCTCGCGCCCGCCGTATTCGTTTACGCACTACGCTCCGTGCATTATCGTGATGACGATGCTCTTTTTATCGGCGTTTTTGCGCATTCACAAGCGAAGCGATATCGAGAAAAAATTCCTCTTTGTCACCACCGATGCCGTGGATTTGGTGAGTTTTTCTATCGTTGGGGCGATCGTGGCGCTGCAGTTTGGCTACAACGTCTTTGGCGTCGTGTTGCTCGCGCTTTGCAACGGCGTGGGCGGAGGCATGATACGCGACGTGCTGTTTAACGAAATACCATGGTGCCTAAAAACCGGGCTTTACGCGACGGTTAGTATCGTAGTGGGACTGCTTTATTTTGCGATGGATTACGCCGGGCTTACTAGTGTTTTTTGGGTGATGGGGCTTTTGGCGTTTGGTATCGCGTTTAGGCTTGCGGCGTATTATCTTGGCTGGCATCTGCCTAAGCTACAGAAGTGAAACCGCTTTATTTTTGACGAGGCGCTAAATTTTATGCGCCTGCGCCTAGAGCCACCGCAAAATTCTATAATTTTGCTTTTGAAATGGCGGGTACGTCTACAAAGTTAGTCGTGTGGTAGCCGGGAGGAGTTACTTCTGTCGGAAATGCCTTTTTTAAGAGACTTCTTAAAATATCGCACCTTCTATCCTCTCCGTCATTCATCATGCCGCCTATGTGCCCTACGTTTCCAGCCGCTATGGTTATACCGGGTCTTGCAGGATGTTCAGGTGAAAAAGGAATATTGTCTATATTGGAGGATGCTATATATACACACATATTTCCAAAACCCATACTTGCTTTATTTGAAAATATGGATACTGAAGCCCCATCTAGCGGGAGCGCAAGGGTGCCTTGCGGCGAACCTGAAAAAGTAGCCCAGCCTTTCGGGAATAGCTGATACGTATCCTCTGCAATCTCCGTACTAATACTAGAGGTGGCCTCTACGGGGGCGTAATAATTAGTCATAGCAGGATAAGTTTTAAATTTTATATTGCTATTGCCCGTGGCGGTTACGTGATTTATTACGTCGTTTACTGCGGTTTTGATCTGCGTAGCCATCGCAACGGCCCACGCTTCGTCTCTGCTTGCTTGCAGTCTGGGTATAGCTACGGCGGCTAGGATGCCTATTATAACGATAATGAATACTAGCTCTATCATCGTAAATGCGCGAACGAATTTTGGGTCATGAGTATCGGATGTCTTATTTACACCCTCCGCCTCTCTTTTAAAAAGTAGTTTCATAATTATTCCTTTTAGTGTCAAATTTTTGCAAATTATATCTAAATATAAAATTTTTTAAAACATGAAGCAAAATTTAAATCTTAGATTTGCTACATCTTGAGTTTTCTTAGACATGTTTGCTAAAGGGTAAAATTGCATTATTATGAACCAAAAGCTTGCAAGAGCGATGATTTTTGAAATATGCATTCAATATACTTTAATGAATAAAAAAATATAATCCAAATTCATTTTAATACCGCAAAAAGGCTTTTTACGGTTGTTTTTAATCTATCTTGGGGAAAGAGTATGAATCTAATTTTAAAAAATATCATTTTTATTAAATTTACTTTTTTACATTTTTTTAAACAAAAAGATTTTCTAAAATATTTCATTTTTATTTATATGGTTTATTTCCTGGGATATTTTGCCTTGATGATAAACAACATAAACTACTCCGATGATTATTATAGGTCGGCGACGGGTCAGTTTGATTTTTTCCTTTTTAGTAGATATATGTCCGAGTATTTATCGAAATTTATATATCTTAGCGAGCACAGAAATGTTCTAGCCTCGCCTCTAACGCACCTTTTGTCGATAGGGCTTTTATCTATCGGCTCTATGGTTTTGGTTAAGGTTATTTTAAAAAAATACTCCAAACTAGGCTGAATCGCCAGCGTTATTTTAGGCCTAAGCCCCTATTTTTTAGAAAATATGAGCTATAAATTCGACAGTATCTTTATGACGATAGCCCTAGTTGCTCCGATATTTTCTTTTTTGTTTTTGAGGCGTAAACTCGCTTTTATCTTTGTTTCCATACTTTGCATGCAGCTTACGCTTACGACCTATCAGGCCGGAAATTCCGCTTTTTTGATGCTATCTTTATTTGCGGTTTTGGATGGGATCTTGGCCGGATGCAAGCCCTCTCAGACGCTTAAACTAATCGGAGTTTTGATTTTTTCTTATGTTTGCGCGTTTTTGATTTATAGATTTTTCGTTATGCAAACGGTAGATAACTACACGTCAAACGAAATTTTCTCCTTAGGCCAAGCCTATGAAGGCATAAAAGGAAATTTAGAACGCGTTTACGAATATTATAGATTTACGTTTAGAAAAACCGTGTTTGTTTCTATATTTATCGCCGGCGTTTTAATGTTCTTTTTGGCAGCCGTTAAAACCGCAAAGATAAACAAAATACTAGCGGCGATTTTTACGATTTGTTTTATCGTCTTGGGCTTGCTTTTATCTTACGGCGCATATTTAATTTTAGTTAAACAGTTGTTTTTTTCTAGGATGTTTATGGGCGCCGGCGTATTTTTGGCGATAATTTTTATCTTTTCCTTAAAATTCGAGGTTAAATTTTTATCTTTTTTACCCAAATTCGTCGCTTGTATTTTGGCATATTCGCTAATAGTTCAGTCTTATGCGTACGCAAACGCGATGAAAGAGCAAGCTCAATACGCAAGATATAGAGTAGAGCTAGCACTGCAAGACTTTAACAAAATAGTTCCGGCCGGCGAGAAATTCGGATTTAACTCCATTTTTGGAGCCGATCTAAGGTCGCCAGCAGCCGTAACGGCGGCAAAAACCTTTCCTATAATCGCGCAGTCTGATATATTTAATATAAACTGGCTGTACTGGACTTATGATCTGCACAAGTGGCACGAGGTTTGGGCTCCCGGGCTTTGCATGCAGGAGGGGAAAAAAGAAGTAAAGCGCATACAAACGCCTTTGCATACCCTAATAAGATACGACAACAACTGCGTTTCGATTATCTTTACGCCGCTACAAGGATAGTCTAATTTTGTTTAAACGTCCAAAATTTATGGATCAAAAACGTTATAATCGGCATAACAAAAATAATCAAGACGGTCTTTACGTAGCCGTTTTGATCCGTAAAATCGCTCAAAAACATAGCTATCAGTAGGGCAATAAACTGAATAAAGAAAAACCTAAGGGCTTTTTTTAAATTTAGACCGCTTTTAAAAACTATTTTTGATTGAGCCAGATACGAAAAAACGTAAGCGACCAAAAAGGCGGTAATATTTGCGATTACGACGGAGCCGTTAGTAAAGTACATGTAAGTCCAGGCTACGCATATATGAATGAGCGTGGATAAAGCGCCCACTAGGCCGTATTTTACGACCTGCACTTAGTATTCGCCTTCTATTATGTAGCTTGGACGGCGCTTGGACTCGGAGTAGATTCTGCCTATGTATTCGCCTAAAATCCCTATCCCGATGAGCTGGATACCGCCCAAAAATAGCATAATAACCGCAAGCGATGCGTATCCGGGCAAATCTACGCCAAATATTAGGGTTTTTAAGATAATGAAGCTACCGTATAAAAACGATAAAAAAGAAACCAATGCGCCGATATAAAGCCAAATTCTAAGAGGCAGAGTGCTAAAGCTAGTTATCCCGTCAAGCGCGAAATTCCAAAGCTTCCAGCCGTTAAAGCTGCTTTGTCCGGCCTCGCGTTTTTCTCTGGCGTATTCGATGACGGTCGTTTTAAAGCCGACCCACGCAAAAAGTCCCTTCATAAATCGTTGATTTTCGGGTAGTTGCTTTAGCGCTTCTACGACTCTTTTGCTCATCAGCCTAAAGTCTCCGACGTTGTTTGGAATATCCACGTTTGAAATTTTGCCGTTTAGTTTATAAAAAAGATCCGCGCTGACTCTTTTAGCGAAGCTATCTGACGTTCTATCCGCGCGTTTGGCCAGTACGACGTCGTATCCTTCGCGCCATTTTGCTACGAGCTCTTTTATGAGCTCGGGCGGGTCTTGCAAATCTACGTCTATAGGTATCGCAGCCTCGCCTCTAGCTTTATCCAGACCCGCCGTTAGCGCGGCTTCTTTGCCGAAATTTCTTGAGAAATTTATAATCCTTATGTTTTTAAAATTTTGTTTCGCGTTTAGCAAGATGTTTAGCGTGTTGTCCTTGCTGCCGTCGTTTATAAATACTATTTCGTACGGTTCGTTTATTTGCGTCAAAATTTCTTCTATGCGTCGTAAAAACGGCTCTATCGTCTCTTCTTCGTTATAGCAGGGGGCTATTATGGAGATTATCGGGTTATTCATTTTCTTTTCTTTGTAGTATAGCGGCGGCGATCGCGAATCCGCCGTCGTGGCTAATCGTGATTTGAGCGCCCTTTACGTTAAAATTTTTAATGATTTTTTCTGAAAATTTTACTTTAGGCGCATTTTTGTCGTCTTTGTAAATTTGAGCGTCAAAAAACGAAAACTCGGCCGAGATCCCGCAGCCAAGAGCTTTGCTGATAGCCTCCTTAGCTGCGAAAAATCCCGCTATCGTAGCGTCCGTTTTTGCGATACTTATCTCTTCGTCGCTTAAAAAATATCTCAAAAAATCCTCGCCTCGCCGCTCTTTAAGCCTTGAGATTCGCGAGATCGCTACGATATCTATACCGATCATTGCACCACAAAGTCGGTAAAGTAGATGTTTTTTATATGACCGTCAGCTAAAACCTCGTTTAGACGGTCGACTATCTCGTCTTTTAGGCGATTTTTGCCTTTTTGAGTGCTTACCTCTTCATACGTTTTAGACGAGAGAGTAGATACGATGATGTCTCTGATTAGCGGCTTTTTCTTGTCGATTTCAGGCGTTAGCGTCTCGGCGCTAAGCTCTAGATCGACCTTTGTTTTTAGGTATCTTGAGCCGCTTTCGCTAAGTAAATTTACGATAAACTGATCGAGCGGATAAACGGGTCCCATATTTATGTAGTCGTTTGAACGCTTGCCTGCGGTATTTTTAGGCGCCGAAGCTTGAACCTGCTCGGTTTGCGCCTGCACTGCTTGCGCTTGCGCGGTATCTTCGCTATTTCCCATTAGTAAAAACGCTAAAAGTCCGCCGACTACCAAAAGAAGCAACAAAATAACGATGATGATGACGAGAACCAGCCCGTTTCCTTTTTTGCTTTGATTTTCCAAAATGTCTTCAGCCATTCATTCTCCTTAAAATTTTAGCTATAATTATATCTTAAATTTTTAAAAAATGAGAAGGCAATGGTACATAAAACAAATGCCGCGAGGTTTCTAGACGGAAAACATATCCCCTACGAGTTAGTCGAATACGAAGTGGATGAAAGCGATCTGAGCGCCGTTCACGTGGCTGCCGTTTGCGGCGAGCAAATAGAAAAAATCTATAAAACCATCGTCTGCGAATGCGAACCGAAAGGCTACGTCGTAACGTGCATACAGGGCGATTTGAGCTTAAATTTAAAAGCTCTTGCAAGGCTAAGCGGGCATAAAAAGTGCGAACTTTTAAATTTAAGAGAGCTTGAAAAAGTGACGGGCTATATCCGCGGCGGCTGCTCGCCCATAGCGATGAAAAAGGCATTTGAGACGTTTTTTGACGAGAGGATTTTAAAACAAGACTACGTCTACGTAAGCGCCGGCGTGCGCGGAAAACAGATAAAAATCGCGCCGCAAAGCTTAATAGAAGCCATCAACGCAAAGCTCGGCGACGTCGCTGTTTAGTAAAATTTAACCCAAAAATGCTAAAATACGCCGTCTTAAAATAAAATAAATTTAAAAAGGTAAAATTTTGATAGATGAAATTTTTAGAGAATACGATATACGCGGGATTTTCGAGCAAGATCTAAACGAAACGAGCGTCAAGGCGATCGGGTTAAATTTGGGCCGAGAAATGCTACGCAGGGGCGCAAAAAACGTTAGCGTAGGGTATGATGCTAGGCTAAGCGCGGGCGAGATATTCGGCTGGCTAGTTAGCGGACTAAATTTAGCCGGGATCAAGGTCTATGGTATCGGCTTGCTACCGACGCCGGTCGGGTATTTTAGCGTGTTTACGGATAAATTTGACGCAAACGTAATGATAACCGGCTCTCATAATCCAAAAGAGTACAATGGCTTTAAAATCACGATTTTTAAGGATAGTTACTTCGGCGAGGATTTGCAAAAGTTAAAAATCGCCGTACTAGACGACATCGCTGCAAAAACGCAAATCCCGGACGATCTAAGAGTCGAGAAATTCGACATCGCGACGCCTTATAAAAATTTTCTTATAGAGCAGTTTACGCATTTAAAAAATTTACCGCTTAAAATCGTCATCGACTGCGCAAATGGCGCGGTCGGTGCGGTTTTGCCAGAAATTTGCGAGGCGTTAAATTTAGACGCTAAAATTTTATACCGCGAACCCGACGGCAACTTCCCAAATCATCACCCAGATCCTAGCGAGGAGAAAAATTTAAGCGATCTAAAGGCCGCGCTAAAGGGCGAATTTGACATAGGATTCGGTTTTGACGGCGACGGCGACCGCATCGCGGTTCTAACCAAAAAACGCAACATAAAAGGCGACGAACTAGCCTATCTATATAGCCTTGCGATGAAAAATCCCAGGGTGCTGGGCGAGGTCAAATGCTCGCAAAATATGTACGATGAGATTGACGCGCACGGCGGCAAAAGCTTCATGGGCAAAACCGGCCACAGTAACATCAAAAAGGCGATGAAGGAGCTAAATATCGACATGGCGGCCGAGGTGAGCGGGCATATTTTCTTTAAGGAGAGGTATTTTGGCTTTGATGATGCGACGTATGCGATGTTTCGCGCGCTAGAGCTTGTGGCTAAGGGCTTTAGCCTAGACGGCGAGCTGGATAAACTACCCAAGGTCTTTAGCACCGACGAGATAAAAATAAAAACGACCGATGCGCAAAAATTTAAGCTGGTTGCAAAGCTAAAAGAGGTTTTGGTTGAAATTTATGAAAACGGCGATGCGCAAAATTTGCTAGCAGGTTTAGGTAAGATAGCCGAAATCATCGACATAGACGGCGTTAGAGTGAGATTTGAGGACGGTAGCTGGGCGCTAGTACGAGCCTCAAATACGACGCCGGTTATCGTTACGAGATTTGAGACCAAGGATCAAAATTTGCTTGTAAAATTACAAGAAACATTTTTAAATTTGGTCGAAAATTTAAAGCAAAAGGCGTAAAAATGACAAACGTTATACTTTGCGGAGGTTCCGGTACGAGACTTTGGCCGTTGTCGCGAACGCTAATGCCAAAGCAATTTATCAGGCTTTTTAACGGCAAATCGCTCTTTGACCTTACGCTTAGACGCAACGTACACGCGCAAAAAACTATCATCGTTTGCAATGAGGCGCACTATTTTTTGGCGCTTGATGAATGCGGAAGTAAAAAAATAGACAAATTTATCCTCGAGCCTTTCGGTAAAAACACTGCCGCGGCGATTACGTTTGCTGCGCTTTGCTGCGATAAGGACGAAATTTTACTAGTTACTCCAAGCGACCATCTAATCGAGAACGAAGCGGAGTATAAAAAAGCGCTTTTGATCGCGCAAAGCTACGCAAGTCAGGGCTTTTTAGCGACGTTTGGCATAAAGCCTTGCGAGCCAAATACCGGCTACGGCTACATCAAGGCTGATAAAAACGGCGATGTGGAGCGATTTATCGAAAAGCCCAACCTTGAAACCGCGACTAAATTTATAAAAGAGGGCGGATATTATTTTAACAGCGGTATGTTTTGCTTTAAGGCTGGCGTGTTTTTAAGCGAGATGAAAAAATACGCGCCAAGTATCGTAAAAGACGTTGCGGCAGCGATAGAAGGCTCGTCAAACGAGCCTTGCCTGCTAAAAATAAGTCCGAATTTTATGGATAAGATCGAAGATATCAGCATCGACTATGCGCTAATGCAAAAAAGCCTAAATATCAAAATGGTGCCACTTGATGCGGGCTGGAGCGATATGGGTAGCTTTGACGAGCTGAGTAAAAAGATAAAAAATATCGGCGAATCGTTACAAATCGACTCAAGCGAAAATTTTATCCTGACCAAAAAACCGACCGCACTCGTGGACGTGCAAAATTTGCTCGTAGTCGATACCAAAGACGCGCTTTTGATCGCCAAAAAAGGCAGTTCGCAAAAGGTAAAAGAGGTTTATAAACACTTTTCAAATTCATTTCCTGAAATTTGCGAAGCGCACACGAGCGTATACCGTCCGTGGGGCAGCTACGAGGTGCTAGGCGAGGGTAGCGGCTACAAGATGAAAAAGATAGTGGTTAAACCCGGCAAAAGACTAAGCTTGCAAAAGCATTTTAAAAGGAATGAACACTGGGTCGTCGTCGAGGGCGAGGCGCTGGTGACGATAGACGGTAGCCAGATGCCGCTAAGGCAAAACGAGTCCATCTATATAAAAAAAGAGCAGATCCACCGCCTAGAAAATACCGCAAACACCGATCTTATCATCATAGAAGTACAAACGGGCGAGTATCTGGGCGAGGATGATATCGTACGCATCAGCGACGACTACGATAGAATGTAAACTTCGCGGATTTTAAACCGACTAGATACGTAGGCGCTTTTGCCTCGCGTAAAATTTGCCGATATTTGGGGCAATTTTGGTATTTGATCTTTGTTCGTCGTTTTAAATTTGACGTCTCGCAAAGGATTTAAAAAAATATTTGGCGGTACGGATTTTACGTAAAATTACCGTTTTTAAAGTAAATTTTAGGGGCTATTCGCCGTTTTTTGCGTCGGCGGGCGAGCCTTTATCTGCGGCTAGTACATAAAACTTGGCTCTAACCCGCCGCGCAACACGGCAAATGACGCATCTGTGCGCTTAACCGCTTTAGACGGCCTACGCCGGCGTCAATATGCTAGATTGAGCGTGTTTAGAAGCTTTGTATTAAAGCGAGCAAGTCGGCATTTGCTAGATTTTCGTAAAATTTGCCTTAAAATCGCGGCGCATAAAAATAATCTTTAATAGCCTGTCGGACGTATTTAAATAATGCGCTATTGCTTTAAATTTAGACCCGAGTAAGTGTCCATAAATTTTAAAAGGCTTAAAATAACCGTCTAAAATACGATTTTGTTTGGCTCCAGCAACCGCAAATCGCCGTCTAAGATATACCGCTGCTTAAGTAGCTTTTTGGCGTATTTCACGGCTTGCGATGTATTAAGGCAAATAGCCATAAATTTAGGCTAGATAAAAAAGCGGTGCAATCCTTAATAAGCCGTCTATAAAAGCAAACAAAATTCACAAACTCTTGAATCTGCGACAACCTAAAATTCGGTCTAATTTTGGAAATTTAAACTCGTTTTTTAAATCTTATTTTGTTTATTTTTCGTTCGATTAGATAGAAATTAATCAGTCCAAACACAACCGAACCGCCCGTCACGAAGACTAAATTTACGCCTCCCAGCCAAAACTCGCTAAGCCAAATAAAAAGAAAATGGCTGATAAAAATCGCGTATGAAAGCGAGCCTGCGATATCGTTAAATTTAAGCTTAAATTTAAATCTCTCATGCGCTAGTACGACTGCGGCTCCGACTAGATAGCCGGTCGCCGTCTCTACGCCAAAGGCGCTAAATTCGCGCGAGTAAAAAAGATAGCCTGCCAGCGCCGCTACCGCCGCGTAAAAAACGGCGAGCTTGCCAAACTCTTTTTGATAGATCAAAAATCCCGTGTAAAACATAAAAAATACGCCGCAAACAAGCCTATATCCGTAGATATCGGCATTTATAAAGCCTAAATTCGCCGCTGTATAAACGCCTAGCGAACCGGTAGCTAGCGCGTAGCCTAGCCGCCTAAATTTGATCGCTAGCACGAGCAGGGCGTATGCCTGAAGCTCGGCTCCTAGCGACCATGCGGGAGGTATGAGGAAATTTAGCCCCACGGGCGCGTCTATGACGGAAACATCAAGCCAAAAAAAGTAATTTAGTGGCGCGATAAGCGCATTCAGGAGCAAGTTTTTTGCAGTAAAATGCGGCTGTAGATACGACGTCGCGCAAAAAAATAGCACCGTCAGCGCAAGCGCAAAGAAAAACGCTGGATAAATGCGTAAAAATCTATCTTTTATGAAGTAGCTTATTTGTGCGTTTTTCGGTGCGATTTTGATAAAGACCTTTGATGTGACGAGTCCTGCTAGGATATAAAAAATCACGACGGCAAATACGCCTATGTTTTTGCCTGCCAGTCCTATACCAACGTGCGATAGTAGCACGAAATACGCTAAGATAAACCTAATATAACCAAACATTTTGTTCCTAGTTTTTGTTTTTTTTACGGCATTTTGCGGCTATGCCTAGCTGGATTTTTCGGCGCGATTTTTTCGCAAATTTCGCCGCTTTGCTCTTTTGGGCCGCGACCGTCGTAACCTGCTAAAAATGACGCCTTTTGCCGAGCTTTATTGCGCAAAGGCGATTGCTGCCTTTTTTAGCCGGCTAGCTAGTAAAATTTACTGCCCGTATCTGCATTTTTGCCAAGTCTGCATAAAATTTAAACGCCGAGTCTGCGCTTTTGCGTTTATTTGCGTTTTGATTTTACCGTAAATTTGTGCGCTTTAGGCTTTCGTACCTGATTTAAATTTTGAAGCAAATTTAAAGTCGCGGCAAATTTAAAAATCTCCACCGTCGCCGAATTTGACGCTAGAGGCTAAAATTTTACAAACGAGGTTTAAGATTTCTAAATTTACCTCGCTCGCATATTCGTCGATAACCTTAAAAACTTCTTGCCTGACGTCCAAATCGTTATCCGCATGAGCCGCTACATAGGTCTCCTCGGTGATTTTAGCTAGCGTAAATGTATCGATATTTCTTTGTCTCATCGCTGTTTTTAGTGTTTTTGAGAGCTTCCATTTTAGATTTTCCATATTTTTCCTTTTGCGTTTTTGCGGCGCGGGTCTTTGCAGCTAAATTTTACATCCACTCCAAAACCTGCGTGATGTCGCCTGCGACGAAGCATTTTAGCCCCTGCGCGTCAAGCGGCTTAGACGGCACGATCGCGTTTTTAAATTTCTGCGTTTTGGCCTCTTTTAGGCGCTGATCGAGGTTAAATATCTCGCGAATCTCGCCGTTTAGGCTAAGCTCGCCCATAAATACGCTCTCTTTGCTGATCGGACGATTTTTAAAGCTGGAGATGATCGCCGCGACTACGGCTAGATCGGCCGCCGTTTCGCCGATCTTGACGCCTCCGCTTACGTTTATAAAGACGTCGTAGTGGCCCAGCGGGATCTCTAGCTTGCGCTCAAGCAGCGCTAGCAGCATATCTAGGCGGTTTTTGTCAAAACCCGTGGAGCTGCGCTTAGGATACGCGCTCTCGCACACGAGTGCCTGGATCTCGACGCTAAGCGCGCGCGAGCCCTCCATCGTGATAGTGATCGCCGAGCCGCTAGTGGCCTTGCCTCGCGTGAAAAATTTACCCGCAACGTCGTTGGCGCTGATTAGCCCGTTTTGGCTCATCTCGAAAATCCCTACCTCGCTAGTCGAGCCGAATCGGTTTTTAAAGCCCCGCAGCATACGTAGCTCGCGGCTGGAGTCGCCCTCGAAATACAGCACCACGTCCACCATATGCTCCAAGATACGAGGCCCCGCGATCGAGCCGTCCTTCGTGATATGCCCGATGATAAAGACGCATATGTTTTCGTTTTTGGCTAGGCGCATGAGCTCGAAGGTGATCTCGCGCACCTGCGATACGGAGCCCGGCGCCGAGGAGATTTTTTCGCTGTAAAGGGTCTGTATGGAGTCGATGACGAGGATTTTATACTCGTTTTTGCGCACTTCGGCGAGGATATTTTCGAGTAAAATTTCCGTGAGTAGAAACAGCCCTTCTTTAACCGCATCAAGGCGCTGGGCTCTCATTTTGATCTGGCTTGCGCTCTCTTCGCCGCTGACATACAGCGTCTTTTTGCCCTGGGCGGCGAAATTTGACGCGATTTTTAGCAGCAAGGTGCTTTTGCCGATGCCGGGGCTTCCGCCGATTAGCACCAGCGAGCCCTCCACAACGCCGCCGCCAAGGACTAGGTCTAGTTCGCTATTTTGCGTGCTGATGCGCGTGATTTTTTCTATTTCAACCTCGCTGATTTGCTTTGCAAGGCTTGGTTTTGCAGAGCTTTTTGAGATCTCTTTAAGCGTTTCGATCTGCTGCGCGTTTAGTTCTAAAAAGCTATCCCAAGCTCCGCACTGAGGGCATTTGCCGACCCATTTACTTTGCTGATTGCCGCAGGCTTGACACTCAAATACGGTTTTAGTTTTCGCCATTTTTTTCCTTTGCGCGATTATACTTTAAAATGTTTAAATTTTACTCTCGCCGCGCGGTTAAATTTCAAATCGAAACACACAAGCGCGAAAAATCGGCGAATTTAACCAAAATCAACGAAATTTCAACTTTATCCAAATACAATCTGTCAAATTTAAATCCGAAACGGAGCGAAAATGAAACAAAATCTTAGCAGAAATCAGTTTTTAGTCATCTCGCTCACGCTTTTTGCGATGTTTTTCGGCGCGGGGAACTTCATCTTTCCGCCGAATCTAGGACGAGAAGCTGGGCAGAATTTTTACGTCGCGATCATGTTTTTTTGCGCCACGGCAGTGCTTTTGCCGGTGCTTGGCGTAGCAGCCATCGCTAGAGCAAAGGGGCTTCAAAGCCTAGTGCGCCGCATAGACCCCGTGTTTGCGGTGCTTTTTACCGCGCTTTTATACCTTACGATCGGGCCGCTTTTTGCGATACCTCGCGCGGCAAACATGCCCTTTGATATCGCCGTTAAGCCTTTTATCGCGCACGAAAATTTGCAAATTTGGCTATTTTTTTACTCGGCGGCGTATTTTGCGCTAAATTATTACATCTGCCTAAATCCTTCAAAACTAGTCGATTTGCTCGGCAAATACCTCACTCCGCTGCTTTTGGCGCTGATTTTGCTGCTTTTTGGGGCGGGATTTTTCTTCCCGATAGGCGAGTTTGCCGCTCCTAGCGGAGAGTATGCGCAACACGCCGCGGCCAAGGGCTTTGTCGAGGGCTATCAGACGATGGACGCGCTAGCGTCGCTTGCCTTTGGTATCATCGTGATAAACGCCATCAGAACCGTGGGCGTAAAAGACGAGCGTCATCTCGTCTCCTCGACGATAAAGGCAGGCATGACGGCAGGCGTGATTTTGATGGCGATTTACCTTATGCTAGGCTACCTTGGCGCTACGTCGGAGCTGTTTAAGGACGCGCCGGAGATAAATGGAGCCGAGCTGCTATCTCGCATTAGCGGCCATTACTTCGGTAAAGCGGGCGTTTTGGTGCTAGGTTCGGCATTTTTTCTAGCGTGCATCACGACGACGCTGGGGCTCATAAGCTCTGCTAGCGAGTACTTCGAGGAGCTAACGGACGGGCGCGTCAAATATAAAATTTGGGTTGCGGCGTGGTGTTTGATCGGCTTTGGCGTGGCAAATTTCGGCCTTACGACCATCATCAAGGGCTCGATACCGGTACTCGTAGCCATCTATCCGGTCGCTATTATGCTTATCATCCTCTCGCTTATTAATCCGCTAATAGACTCCAGCAAGCTGGTTTACCGCAGCTGCGTTTACGTCTGCGTGGTAGTAGGAACCATAAACGGCCTTGATATCGCCGGCGTCTCCGTACCGCTAGTTACCAGCCTCGTTAAGAAAATGCCGTTTTACGACTCTATGCTTGGCTGGATAGTGCCTAGCGCGGTCGCGTTTGCGGCGACGTATATCCTTCATCTCGTGCTTGAAAAGAGAGAAAATACTTTTTAACTACTAGTAGCAAGGCGCCAAATTCGCATAAACGGCGCCTTGCGTTTAATTTACCCGGCCAAAAATTTAAAATCTCGGCTAAATTTTCGCAAAAAATTTTAAAAAAGGAAACGATATGAGTAAACAAGACGAGGCGCTAGCGTTAGCGCGGGATTTTGAGCGAGAGGGCTTTGGCGCGCCTGATTTATACGAGCGGTTTTGGCGGCTAAAGGGCGACGAGGCGGCGTGTTTTACGCTAGCTGATAGCTTGCTGCGCGGGAGGCGAGAGAGCGGGGCGCTACTAGATGACGCTACGAGCTACGTTAGCAAAGAGGATTTTAAGGCTTTGGTCTCTACGGCGATGGAGATTTTGCGCGAGGAGGGCGGAGCTAAAAACGAGACGCAAAGAGATAAAAAACAAGCAAACAAAAATAGCGCGCGACAAATAAACGCCCAAGGGGTCATCGCCGTAGCAAGCCTAGAGTTTGCGCCGCTTTTGCACCCGTATCTGGAGGAGATTTTTAGCTTGCGACCAAACGACGGGACATACTATGAGTGCTATCCGTGGCGCGAGCTAGACTACGAGAGCTCGCAGATCTGGCGCGAGAGGCTAGCTAGCGCGCAAACTAGCACGGACGATAAACGAAGGATTTTTGAGTGCTTGCTACAAACAAGACAGCCGCGAAATATAAAATTTGCCTGCGAGACTGCGGTTGCGGAGAAATTTTTGGAGCATAAAGGCAGCCTTAGCGAGCATCTAGGCTACTATTTGGAGGACGTAGGCTTTACGCTTGAGAGGGTTAAATTTACGGGAGGCGCAAACGGCGCGGAGTTGGCGGATGAAAATTTAAGCCAAACGCAAGGCGTCCTAAATGACGTCAAATTTAACGCTAGCAAGCTAAATTCGCAAGCGGATGAAAATTTAAACGACCCCAAATTCGGCAAAAACGTGCCGTGCGAAGAAAGCCGAGTCCAAAAAGCGCAAGCTAGCGATGAAATGAGTATCGGCGGCGAAGCGTTTAGGCTAAAAAGATACTGCGGCGAGCGCGCGTATCACGTTGCGTTTAGGCAGGGGTATTTTAGCGAGCCGTTTGCCGCTCATCAGGCTAAAAATCACCCGACTTGGGGACTATGGACCGACGAAGCGCAAAAAGGCGAAAGCAAGGAAGCTGCGGAAGCAAATTTGGGCGAGACGAAGTATAAAATCGGCGGAGTTTTAGACGAGCCTTGCGCGGACGAGGAAAATCCGCTCTTTCATCTCATCACGCTTGATCCGGTGCCTCGCGAGCTGCCGGTGCGCTCGCTGCTTAGTCTAACACTAGCCGCGCACGTTAGAGAGATAAACGAGGGCGAGACGGCGTTTTACGAACACGACCGGCTGGGCAAGCCAAATCGTATCGGCGAGAGGTCGCAGATAGAGTACGTAGACGACGAGCCGGCGCGCCAGGACATGGCGCGTCTGCGCGTAGCGCCTAAACGCTGGTACAAGCAGGACTGGGCGCTATCAAACGGCAGGCAAAATCTATCTCGCATAGGCGGCGAGCCGTCGTGGATACAGAGCGCGCAGGTGCCGACGTGTCCGATATGCGGCGAGAAAATGGAGTTTTTGATGCAGCTAGATAGCGGGCTTCCTAGCGGCGAGGACGAGGAGCTGCTTTTTGGCAGCGGCGGGATACTTTACGTATTTTGGTGCGAGAGGTCGCGGGTTAGCGCATTTTTTATGCAGTGCACGTGAGGCGGTTAGATCGCGCGTTTACGGAGCTAAATTTAGAACTAACTTATGCGGCTTGGTTCATAAGGGCATTAAAATTTAACTACGCCGCCAAGCCTTTTGGCGCAGCGCAAATTTGCCTAAATTTAAGGCTAAAAGCAGTCTAAATTTACGCGGCTAATTAAAAGCAAAAGCAGCTCTAGCGCACCCCGGCAAAGCCGTTTTGGGATAAATTTAAACAAGAAGGATAACGATGAACTTATATTTAGCCAAGATAGATTCTTTTTGCACTACCGATACGCAAAAAGAGCTTTTAGAGAAGATAAAAAAGATACAAAAATTTCGCATTAGACGATTTAGCGATAGTTATTTGCTAGAGGGCTTGCTGTTTAGTTTTTACGTCGAGGAGAAATTTGAACCCGTAATGCTTTACCACGATGAGATAATTAGCCTGCCTTTTGACGAAAGCTTTCCTTTGTGGGATGATTTTTGGGATTTTTTGTCTATTTTTTATATCAATCCGCTATGTACGCAAGCGCAAAAAGAGGCGATTTTCGCGCGCTACGAAGAGGTCTCGCGCCATAAGGTATCAGCCGAGTTTGCGGATATGCAGTTTCTTTTTACCGACTTTTTTAAAAATATCCTTTCTTTAAAAGCGGTCAAAGAGCGCGAAAAAACCTTACAAAGAGCACTAAAAGATAACGACTTGCAGCTTGAGTTTGCTATGCGTATGAGCCTGGTGCTATACCCCACGCGAGTAATCATCGCAAATAACGGCGAAAACAAAGCCCTAGAGGAGCAAATGCAAGCTACGGTAGACGAGCAGACTGCGGTTCTGCGCTCGGGTAAATTTGCAAAATACATATAAAAACGAAAGGAGAAAAAAACTAAAATCAAAATTTGATCCGCGCGCTGCGCTTTTGGCGACCGTGCCGACCGTAATTTAAATTTATAAAAGGAAATAAAATGAATACAAGAGAGAATATAAGCGAGCTAAACGAAAATCTACGACCGTTTCCCGAAGCGCAAGACGTTTTCGTAAAAGAATAACCGTGGCTTAAAAATCATTTCCTGCCCCTGATGAGTATCGATTTAGCCGAAATCAATCCCGATTGGGCAGGACAAAAGGTATATATGATCTGTCCTTTTGAGCCTTACGATGGCTATATCGGCAATAATACCACCGAATATCACAACGAATATACCGCGCCTAACTGGCTGGCTTTCCGCCTAACCGACGATAATAAGTTCGAGTTCCTCGGTAAGGAAGGATATTTTTGGCGAACTGCTATTC
>CAUQMF010000026.1:0-20211 GCA_963518965.1 uncultured Campylobacter sp. | reverse complement strand
GCTTAAGACAGTCCAAATCAACCTTTTTAAAGTGTATATTGACGGCTAGTGCTGTGAATTTATTTTGATGTTGGTAAAGCAACATCTGGACTTTAAAATATATCGTTATGTAAATAAAGGGCCTTTACCCTTGTAAGAAGAGGAAGTAAATTTAAAGAAGTAGGTTTAGAATAAGTTGTGAAGCCTTCTATTATTTTTTCATAAAAGTATTTTGTTCCAAATTTTGGCTAATTATGATAGATGTGACTAAATTTTATTAAATATTCGTAGTTACACCCCAAAAACCTGACAGACAAAATTTAAAGCGCCTTTATAAAAAATAAAATTTCTAAAATGTCTTATTTGGCTAAATTTAAAATCAGCTACATGTAAAATTTTTACGTAAAGAATGTCTGAACATACATTTTGCAACATAGCTGGCATGGCGAATCAAATATACGTATTTATTGGCAAGGCACTAAGCAGCAGTTATTTTTAAAGAAAATGTCGCCAATCATGCAATAAGGCATTATTCAAACTAAATCAAAGCCTGCTTATTTATATATTAGTGTAACGATCCGAGTTATTTTGTGGTAATTCGTATTAGATGCCCTGTCTATTTTATGGGAATTTTACCCTACAAGCCGTTACATCATTTTTGGTATTTGAAAACCCACGTTGCTATTTAAATCTAAAACGGTAGCGGTATCATTAATGGACGACGCATTAAAGCCTAGTAAAATTATTAACATAAACCTGGTTTAGATGCTTATTTTTCGCTTACATAAATCCGCTAGAAACGCGAGCGTTTAAATTTATCGCACTACGGTTATTTTTGATTCAGGCTAATCTTAGCTTGGGTTGTCTTGCAAAAAACTACTTTGTATATAGTTTTTTACGTTAATGCTTAATAGCCTACCTATGTGGCAAAATTTTGTTAAATTTGATTTTACAATTTGGACTTAAATCATTTGCCTAAATTTACTCGTTTTTTAAAGTTACGAAAAATAAGCTATCGGCGCAAATCATAAAAACCTTAGCTAAATTTACTGTCGTAGCGGTAAAATATCCAAATTTAGCTTCTTTATCTTTATGGCTGCAGCAAAAGGCATCGACGGCGCAAGAGCTGTTACGTAAATAAAATTTGTGCCGTGTGTCTCCTGCTTACTGCCGCTAGTATGCGTATCGCTGATAAAATCCGTTGAAGGCATAAAGCAAGTCGGCGTAAATTTAAGGGCGAATAAAAATTACTACGGCATAAAGATAAACCAATAAACTACTCTAGCAAACACCATATTTCTTAATGCGATAACGACGCGTTTTTTATGAGCAAATTTAGCACCTCGCTCCAGGCCTAAATTCAACCTTCTAAAAAGATACGATTTGCTAAATTTAAATCAAGGCGCGAATACATTTATGAGATAAAAAGGCGTAAAGAGGGAGTAAAACTGCGAGTAGAGCAGGGGGCTTTCGCCCCGCAAATTATGCCAAAGTAGCTTTTAGCATCCAGATAGCTTTTTCGTATTTGGCGATTTGATCTTGTGCCATAGTTACGGTCGTGCTGTCTTTTGCTTCCTCAGCGACTTCTTCTAGCTTTTTAAATTCGCCCAGCAAGTGCTCGTACTCAGCCAAAACGCCTTTTAAAACCTCGGTTGGGGTGTAGCTATCTTTGTTATCTGTTTTTGGATGAGCTAGCTTGTTTAGCTCTTCTGTTTTGGTGATAGCTCTACCGCCTAGCTGTATAGCGCGCTCAGCGACGTCGTCGAATATCTCCGCCATATCTTCATAAGCTTTTTCGGTGTATTCGTGAACGCTAAAGAACTGAATGCCTTTTACATACCAGTGATAGTCGTGAAATTTAACGAATAACGCGTGAGCGTCGGCCTGAATCTGATTTAATTGAGTAACAACTTTTGACATTTCATCTCCTTTGATGTGATTTATGAGTGAAATTATAGCACAAAAATCTTAAAGAAAAATATATCAGCTAATAAAAATTATCATCTGATATTTTTTAAGATTATAGCTATATTTTTAAAGAGATGACTTCAAGGCCCAAGTCTTAGCGCAGCGAACGATTTCTCGTAATATAAAATTTGATTTACGCAATTTGGGCAATACTAGGCGCAAAAGCCTGCGACGTGATACGATTTGCGTAGCTTCTTGCCTAAAACGCCCTAAAGGCCGTAACCGGAACTAAAACGTAAATTTAAATTACGACTGAAATTTGCTTCTAGGATTTGATTTTAGCCAAAAGCGCTTTTGGCTAGAAATTTATGCTTAATAGCATTTTGTTTGCCGTAAAACTCGCTCGCATTTGCCGCAAATTTATACGTAGAGCCTAAAATGCTACGCCTTAAATTTCTAACATTTTTTGCTATAATCACGCGTTAAATTTCAAATAAGGATACGAATGAAAAAGTTTTTATTTGTCGCCGTTATGCTTTTTAGCGCGGCGTTTGCGACTGATTTGCAAAGCGAAAATTTAGCTAGCCTAAAAGCTCAGTGCCAAAGCGGCGATGCGGCAAAATGCGCGGTTTTGGGCGACGCGTATTATGAAGAATACATCGATTCGGGCGACGAAGAGGCGCGCAAGCTATCGGCCGCAGCCTTTAAAGAGGCGTGCGATAAAGGAGACGGCGAAGGCTGTGCGGGACTAGGGCTGTCCTATATCGACGATGGCGACGCGGCTGCGGGCGAAAAGCTACTCGAAAAAACCTGCGATGAGCTAAAAACCGCTACCGCGTGCTACAATCTCGGCTTTTTTAAAATCGACGGGCATGGTGGCTTTAAACAAGACGTAAAGGGAGCGATGAAATACTACGAAAAGGCTTGCGACCTTGGCTATGCGCCAGGTTGCGAAGAGCTGGGCGGCATCTACAACGTAGGCAAAGCGGACGTAAAAGCGGATGAAAATAAGGCTCTAAAATACTACTAAAAATCCTGCGCGCTAGGCGGTAAAGACGGTTGCGACGCGGTAAAACTGATAAAAGGCGGTAAATGAAAACCTTATTCTTTGCGCTACTTGCGGCGTTAAATTTATTTTCTAGCGAGCCGGACCTTTCGCCATTGTTAGCCACAGATACGCTAGAAAAGGTCAAAAAATGCAAAAATCCCGACCTAAACGCTACCAAAGAGTGCGTGCAAGCGGGCATGGTGGCCGCTAACTTAAAGCAAGACTACGGCGCGGGGAGGGGCTATTTGGCCTAGCCTGCGCCAAAGGAGACGGCGAGGGCTGCTTTTACCTAGGCGAACTTTATAAAAACAACCTAGTAAAAGCCGCGGATAAGAGCGAGCGCGAGACTAAAATTAGCGCGTATTACAAGGCTAGCTGCGTCCTTTACGAGTATTTGCCCGGTTGCTTGGCGCTAGCTAATTTCATGCAAGAGGAGCTGGGCGACGAGGTGCAGTCGTTTGCGATAAACAATACCCTATGCAACAAAAAATACGCTCCGGGATGCTACAACGTGGGCTGGATGATAGAGCGAACGGGAGGCGATATGGGCGAGATGATGGAGTATTACGAGCGCTCGTGTAAGCTAGGCTACGCAGGCGGCTGCGAGAGGGCGGCGTGGCTGTATGAGGGAAATTTCAACGAAAACAGATACGAGCAAGTAAAAAAAGACGCTAAAAAAGCAAAGCAAATGCGAAAAAAGGCGTGCGAGCTAGGCGATAAGCAAAGCTGTTAGGCGGCGTCTTGCCCTTGCTTAGATTTTTGTTTGCGGCCAAGAGCCCGCGACGCAAAATTTTGCCTCATCTTGCAAAATTTAGCAAAGCGATTTAGATTTCGCGTCGCCTTTGGTTTTATTTCGCCGCGGCAAGAGAATCGGCACGCACCTGCAAGGAATTTTCCTAGTTCTTGCCGAAATACGGCTTTGCTACCGTAAGCGCGGCACGGCAAGTGCGCACGGCAGAGTAAAAGCGGTTTTATACGGCGGCTTGCGCGGAGGGCGGCTTTAAAAGAGCGCAAATTTTAGCTCCATAAGCAAAGGCCGTATTTGCGCCAAATTTAGGTCGCTTGCACCGCATATTGCAGCTTTTGATGAGAGACGGCCAAAGCCCGGCGAGCAAACTTGCGTTGCGGCGTTTGATAAATTATGCTAGGCGGCAGTCTCTTGCCGCAAATTTCGCGCTAAAATTTATCCGAATTTAGCGCAAAAGTAACGAATAAATTTAAAGGAGAAAAATGAAAAAATTACATTCCGCATTTGCAGCCTCGCTGATAGCAGGCGCGGTAGCCTCGGCGCAAGACGCCGCACCATATGAGCTAGATTTAACGACCACCACCACATCGACGGTCTACGGAGACTACTGGGACCGCCGTATAGGCTCGCACGATACGAGATTTTTGATATTTAGGGCTCTAGAAGACGGCGTGGAGCTTTGGGGTATGGAGATAAACAGGGGCAGATGCTCTGCGCGGTGGAACGATTTTATAGGCTTGGGATACGATGCGAAAGCGACGATCCGCGTGGGTAAAAGAGACGAAAATTTCGTGGATATAGAGCAGAAGACGCCAAACAAGGACGATCCTGAGGATTTTGACTGGAAGTCGGTTCAAAAAATACCTCTAAAAGACGTGCGAGCGCGGCTGGGTAAGGGTTTTGAGCTAAATTTTAGCGAAGAGATCAAATTTACGCTAGATGAGGGGTGCGGCAAGATAATCGAGGTCAAAGTCGATACGAATCTGGGAAGCTGGGTCACTAGATTTAACTAAATTTAGGCGTTTTAACGCAAGCAAACGCCGCAAAATGCACGCAAAAGCTTTGCCTAAATTTGGTCGTTTGCTTAATTTTCACGTCAAATTTCCTCGCGTCCAAACGGGCGCTAAATTTAGGCGCGTCTCAAACTTTACGCGCCTAAATTCCCGCCGTTTTTGCAAATTTGCCGCCTGATTCGGCTCTGCTTTTTACCGTTTAAATTTATCAAATTAAAACCCGCGCCTTACTCTTAAATTTAACCCTAAATTGCGCCTGCTTTTGCTTCCCCTTTTTTGCTCCGCGTTTGCTATAATCGCGGTTTAAAAGGAGAAACGATGAGCGTAGAATTTCGCGTCAAAAATAAAAAGCGGCCGCTATTTTTGGGATATTTTAGCGTAATGAGCGTAGGCAAGGCTACGGAGTTGATACCGGATTTGGCGGTGTTTGGCATAGACGAGAATGCCGAAAATTTTGATAAAGAGGCGTTTTTAAGCTCGCTTTTAGGCGAATGCGAAGGCGTAGTTTTAGGCATTTGGGGCAAGAGCGGGCGGGGGTTTGAGCTAAGCTACGACACTGAGGAGGAAAGCTACAAAGTGCGCGTAAATACGCCTGCGACGGTATTTGACTGGGTTTTGGCTATCTCGTATCTACAAATTTTATCGAGGAGGCTAGGAAGCGACATTAGGGGCGAGGACGGAAAAATTTATACGCGAGAAACGATAGAAAAATTTGACTACGAGCGCGATATAAACTCGGGTTTGCGGGCGATAAAAGGGCATTTGGAGGGCGGCGCGACCGTAAATCACTGCTACGGCGTCGTTAGGCCTTTTGCCCTAAATCGCGCGATCTTAGACGAAATTTTAGCCGCGCAAAGCCCCGCAAAGGAGTTTAGCGAGCGCCTAACCGCGGTGCAATATCTGGACGCTTACGGCGCAAACCAGCGCTTTTACCGTGCAAACGGCGAAGGCGAGATCATCGGCTCGTACGCGCTTACGCAGGGCGTACCGACTATTTTGCCTTACGAGCCTTTCGTGGAGTGGCAAAATTTGGACTTGGTTAAGCCAAAAGACGTCGCGCGCTGGGAAATTACGCTAGTAGGCGGCGAAGGATGCGATGAGGGCAACGAGAGCGATGATGACGGCGAGGCCTCCCGCTACCGCGTGCTAGCCGAGCTAGACTACGCAGAGTTTATCTCGCGTTTGCCGCGCGAGAGCTACCGCTTTATCGATGCTAGCTATATTTTGGTGGAGGGGCTGGGTTACGAGCGATTAAGGGCGCTGGCGGAGTAAATTTTAAAACCAGGCCCGCGCGCTGGAGGCTAGCGCCACAAATTTAGTCGCCGATTTATGCTTTATTTGCCGCAATTTACCTTGCAAATAAGACCGAGCCGTTAGCTAAATTTACTAGTCGCGCGACTTTGCCAGTAGGCTGCGTCGCGTTTATTTTGATTACTGCTTTGCGCCTTAGAAAACGATAAATTTTCATCGCCTTAAAGCGTCGATAAAAAATCAGGCCGCGTCGAAACGGATGCCTTAAATTTACGGTTCAAAACCAGCGATAGCGCGATTTTATGTTTTAAATTTACGGCAAATTTTATCGTTTCGCGGCTTTTGCGTTTGAAATCGGCATTTTAAATTTGCGTTTTTATCGGCGCAAAGGGCGCGGTTAAATTCAGCGGCGTTTAAAAAGCGCGACGTAGTGCTTAAATTTATTTGCGCTTTAAAATTTAAAAACGAGTCGTATTTTGCGCCGAGTTCATCTTTTAAACGGCGCGCCGGGAGGGAAGGATAAAAAGCGATTTAGGCTAAGGCGCCTTTATTATTTCATCTTCGGACGAAACGAACGCTTTGCGTCAAAGCCCTTGCTAGCGATTTTTATCTCGTTTGGCACCGCGCCTACCGGAGCCTCGGCGTCTTTTTTCGCGGATAAAAACTCGACTAAGCTCTGCCAGACGAAATCGGCGTCCAGATAAAGCCCCATCGCGCTAAGCTGCGGATTTATCGCTACGAAGTCGGTAGTTTGCGTCCTTTTAAAAAACACTATGGGCGCGCTTAAATTTTCCTTCTCGCTAGCCCTATCGGCGCTGCTAAGAGCCGCCGGATCGCTTGCTCTAAGCGCGGCAAAGCGTAAAATATCGCTCTCAAACCGCGAGGCGATATAAGCGCGAAATCCGTCTTTAAACGTCAAAATATCGCCGTTAAAATACATCTCCTCTCGCTCGTTTTCCGCAAGGTCGAAATCGGTGTAAATTTTGCCCTCGGCGGCGAAAATATGAACCAAGTTTTTGCCGATAAAAATCACGGAGTGAAGCAGGCGCGGCATATCCTTGCACGCATAAAAATCAGTAACAAGCTTGCCGTCCTTGCCTACGCGTACTTTGTAGCTCAAGCCCGCGTTTTCTAAAAACGGCTTATCGGCCCGGCTAAGGCTCCATAACTCATCCGCGCCGACTGGAGTCGAGTTTCTGCGGTCATAGACTAGCGTCTCGTCAAGGCCGTATTTTGATACCATAAAGTCGTAGTTGTCTTTAAATTTCGAGATTATTTTCACGGCGCGCCTTTAAATTTACCTCGCCTTAGCTTCAAAAAACGCCGAAATTAGTGAATTTGCGCCTTGATTTATAAATTTTTGCATCGCTTTTTCGTAGACGGACGGCTTTGCCCAGACGGGCTCGGCTACGCCGCTTAGCTTTTCTAGCTCGGCGCGCGCGGAATAATAATCGCTCACCTCGTCGATGAGCCCGAGTTTTACGGCGTCGCCGGCGAGAAATACCCGCGCGTTTGCCCACTCTTTGCTTTTGTTCGCGTCTAGATTTCTATCGGCTGCCACGTCGCTTACGAACATCTCGTAGCTGGCGTTTACGAGCTCTTGTAGCTGCTCGCGCTCGATCTTGCTCCAAGGGCGCAGAAACGTCCCCGCCTCTTTATACTCGCCCGCTTTTACGACTTGCTGCGAGACGCCGATTTTAGCCGCCAGCTCGCTAGCATCCGCGCCTTGCATTATCACGCCGATCGATCCGATAAATGCGCCAGGATTTGCCAAAATTTTGTTTGCGCCGGCACCCGCGTAGTAGCTGCCGCTCGTCATCGACCCGCCCGCATACGCTACCACGGGTTTTGCGGCACGTAGATTTTTGACCGCCGTGTGTAGCTCGACGCTAGGCGCCAGCGCGCCGCCCGGGCTATCGATATAAAGCAGCACGCCCTTTATATCGCTGTCCTTGCGCGCGGCTTCGATCTTTTCTAGCGCCTCGTTTGCGTCCATGATCGCGCCCGATAGATTTATCTGGGTTAGGTTGGGCGGATTTACGTTTTCGCCCTTGCCGCTAAAAAATATCAAAAAGACGATGAGTAAAAACAGCATCGCTTTAAAATAGGTGTTTATAAACCTAAAAATCGCCGCGATCGGCGTGAAAATAAACCTTAAAAATCCCATTTTTTTCCTTTAATTCATTTAAAATCGGGGCGCATTTTACCATTTAAATTTATAAATTTAGCTAGCGCGCGTTTTACGGTAAATTTTCGGTCGGTTTTAGATTGGCATTTGGGCGGTGATTTAGGGGCGCGAATTTGCAGATTAAAAGCGAGGAATTTTCGTGCCGAATTTAAAAAAGGCGGTTAAATTCGGCGCTTTGGTTTTTGCGGACTTGAAATTTTTAATCAAATTTAGCGGCAAGATCTATCTTTAAAACCACAAGCCTTAAAGCTCGCGCCCGCTAAATTTAAGGCCTAGGCATTAAGGCCGGTTTAACCGGTCGCTTTAAATTTAGCTTGCAGATTTAGCCTTTGCGGACTTAGTTTTCAAAGCAAGCAAAGATCAAAACTCTGCGTTTGTTTCCCAGATTTTTTCTCGGTCTTTTTCGCTTACCGCGGCTAGCTCGCAAAGCTTGCAAAACGCCTCCCAGATCTCCTCGCGCTCCATGGTGTCGATGCCCCGCCCCGCGCCTACCGCATTAAAAACGGAGATAAAATCTTTTAAAACTTTAGCCCGCGCCGCCGCGCTACCTGCGCTAGCTATATCAAATTTACCCGTCCTCGCCGCCTTTTTGCTAGTTTGTGCTTTTGCCTTTTTGCTCGCCGTTTCTAGCTTTTTGCTAGCAGGCTCTGCTTTAATCGCGCTTAGCGTTTTGTGCGCGTCTGCGTAAGCTTTCATCGCCTTTTTGGACGCTGCCGCGCTTACGCCCTCTCTGCCGTCCCAGCCGCGTAACGGATTGTTTAAATTCGCCTCCAGCCACTGATCGCTTCGAGGCTGTTTGATTTCAATGTCCTCTATGTCTTTAAACTCCCTTTTTGCCGCCTCGCAGACCGTTTTTGGAACCGACCGTAGCCAAAGACGCCTTAAATGCGGCAGCTGTTCCCTCGCCGGAAAGCTCTCAAATCCGTAAACGTCGCTAAGCCGGATGGTTTGTAGTCGTTTAAGCTTAGCAAGCGCGTCGATATTTTTTAGCGTGCCGCCCTGCGCGTTTATGAAAATTTCGCGTAAATTCGGAAAACTCGCCGCAACATCCGCTAGATCGACGCACTCGCCGCGCTGCGAAAATATCCGTAGTTCGCGCAGTTTTTCAAGCCCGCTAACGCAAAATCCGCCGCCCTTTAGCTCTAGCTGGATGCCTAAAAGCTCGCCGTCAAAGGGGCAGCGCACGCTTTTTAGCCGCGAGGCGTCGCCCTTTAGCGTGAGCCTATATAGCGAGTCGTTTAGCAAAACTTCCTGTATGCTGCTAGTATCTAGGGTTAGTTCTTGTACGTACGTGCGCGAGATATCTAGGCTTTTTGCGGCGCAGCTTAGCTCCATATTCGTTATCATCGGCGTCGCTTCTAAAAAATCTTTTAAATTTTCATCCCAAATTTCGCTTTTTATCTCGTAGCAAAACGGATTTTGCCGCGCAAACTCGGCGTAAAATTCGCGGTCTTGCAGTTGCCTTATTTCAAGTTTTTGCTTACTCGCGGACTTAAATTTATCCCTGATATCCTTTGGTAGCTCGTTCCACGCAAGCTGCATGCAAATTTGCTCCGTATTTTGCAGGCTTGCTTGTCTGGGCGGCTTGCAAATGGGCGCGGCATTGCCGACAAAAACGGGCTTGGCATCCAAAATTTCATCCGCGCTTAGATAAAATTCCTCGCGCTCCCAAAAGTGATGACCAAAGTAAAACGGCTTTAGCTTTGTCGCTTCTTTTAGGCCGGGCGGCTCCTTCGTAAATAGGTCTAAAACGACCGCGAAACGCCCCGCCTCATCGCCGCCGCTAAGGATTTGCGCGACGAAATAAACGCCCTTTCTTTTTAATCTTACGGCAAAGATGTCGCCGATTTTAGTTTCCATTTTTCTCCTTTAAATTTGCCTTGCGGCACGCTCTTAGCGCGGCGGCTAGTTTAAATCGCCGCTAAATTTGCTTTAAATTTACTTCCGCGCCGCCGACAAATAGCCGCTCGCAGCCCATCGCGTGCAAAATAAGCATGAGCGGTAGCTGCGCCGCGTCGGCGTCTGCAAAACCGCCGTAGAGCGCGAGGTCGGCCAGCTTGCCCTCTTTTATCTCGCCTGCGTCTAAATTTAGCGCCTTTGCGGCGTTTTTTGTCGATGCTAGAAGCAAAATTTTAGCAAGCTCAAGCGGATCAAAATCGGCGTGAATGAGTAAATTTGCCCGCAGTTCGTCAAGGAAATTTAGGCTTATATTTGAGCTAAGCCCGTCCGTGCCGATGTTTATGCTCGCTCCCACGTCCAGCGCGGCGCGTAAATTTAGCGTGCGTTTGCTAAGCAGCCTGTTTGAAACCGCGCAGTGCGTGAGGCTGTGAAGCTCCGGGTCAAAGCCAGAAAAATCATCCGTCCAAACGCAGTGCGTAAAGAGCGTGCGAATGCCTGCAAACATCGCTACAAACGAGGTTGGCGTATAAAGCGGGCGCGCGGCGGGGTTAAATTTGCCCAGCCACTCTTTAAAGCCGTCCGTGCCGCCTTCTAGCCAGCTTTTTTCATGCTCGCTCTCCATAAAATGCGTTGATACGACCAGCCCACGCTCGCGTGCTAAATTTAGCGCTGCAGCGGCTAAATCAGGGTGCGTGGAGTAGGGCGAATGCACCGAAACCGCGGGCGTAAAAAGCGGGCTTTTGCGCTTTTGCGACTCTTCAAAGCGGGCGGTAAAATTTGCCAAGCTTTGCTCTAACGCAGCTTCGTTAGTGCCTAAAATTTCGTTAAAAAACACGACTCGCCCGCCGCAGTTCGCGCACGCGTCCAAATCCCCGCCAAAGCTCGACACCGCTCCGAAGCTCGCCACGCCGCTACGCTGCATGGTTTTTATCGCAGAGGCGATGACGGCCTCGTTTGCCGCCTGCGAGAGCGCGCCGCGAGAGGCGATAACGGAGCTTAGCCACTCTAAAAAATCGCCGTAAACAAGGCTGGTTTTGTTCGCGCTAAACTCCAGATGCACGTGCGGATTGATAAAAGCCGGCGCCAAAACGGCGTCCGGATACTCGAAAAACCGCGCGTTAGGGTATCTTTTGCGCAGCTGCTCGGCCTCGCCAACGGCCTGGACACGCTCATCAAAAGCAACCGCCCCGTCCTCTAAAACGGTAAAATTTTCGTCGCACGGCATTGTAAATTTCGGTTTAACGATGATCATTTTTAAGCTCCTATTTTTCGTGATTGTAGCGAAAATTTAGCTTAAAAAATGTATAATCAAGGCTAAATTTAAATCTTTTAAAAGGCTAAAAATGGAAACAAAATCTAAACTAATGGTCATCCAAGGCCCGAATATCAACATGCTAGGCACGCGCGAGACCGATGTCTACGGCTCGATGAAGATGGAGGATATCCACGGGCAGATGAAGCTTTTTGCCGAGCAAAACGATATAGAGATCGAGTTTTTTCAGAGCAATTTCGAGGGCGAGCTGGTGGATAAGATCCAAGAGTGCTTCGGCGAATTTGACGGTATCATCATAAACCCAGCCGCCTACACGCACACATCTATCGCGATCCGCGACGCTATCGCAGCCGTCGGACTCCCGGTCATCGAGGTGCATATCAGCAACATCCACCGCCGCGAAGAATTCCGCCAAAAAAGCCTCATAGCGCCGGTAACTGCGGGACAGATCGTGGGTTTTGGACCTGTGGGCTACCACCTGGCCATGATCGCGATGCTGCAAATTTTCGAGCAGATAAAAGCGCTAAAAGCCGCAAGAGCGGGCGAAAAAGCGGAGTAAAACGAGGCAAAATTTGAAAAATTTTATCCTAAAGGACGAAAACGCCGTATTTTACGAGTGCGGATACAGCTGCGACAACGCGATATTTTTGAGCCTTGCGGGGCGCAAATTTTTCCTCACCGATGCGCGTTACAGCATCGAGGCGCGCGAGCTTTGCAAAGATACCGAAGTGATCGAGGTCGAGCGAAATTTGATAAAAGACGCACGGCTGTTTTTGCGAAAAATGGGCGTTGCTGAGCTTAGCTATAACCCGTACGATTTTAGTGCGGGCGAGTGGGAAGCTCTAAGCAAGGGGCTTGGGATAAGATTTAAGGCGCGGGCGAATTTTTCACAAATTTCGCGTATAATAAAATCAGAGGATGAGATAAAAATTTTAAAACGCGCGGCGCAGCTAGGTGCGGAAAGATTTGACGAATTTGCCGCTTTCGTGCGCGCTAACGGCGAAGGGATGAGCGAAGAGGAGCTGTTTTTTAACGCCGAGCTTATTTTTAAGAAAAAGGGCGAGCTCGCGCTTAGCTTTTCGCCTATCGTCGCGATCAACGAAAACGCCGCTAAAGCGCACGCTCTGCCGAGTAAAAAGCGGCTACGTCGGGGCGATTTGCTCCTGCTTGACGCGGGGGTTAAATTTAACCGCTACTGCTCCGATAGAACGCGCACGGCGTGCTTTGACGAAAATTTTAACTTCGGCAAGGAGCAAAATTTTAAAAACGCCAAACGGCAAGAAATTTACGAGATCGTAAAAGAGGCTCAGGCCCTTGCTATTGCGGCGGTTATGCCCGGCAAAAAGGCGCGCGAGATCGACGCGGCGGCTAGGGATTTTATCGCAAGGCATGGCTACGGCGAGGCGTTTTTCCACAGCACCGGACACGGTGTGGGAGTCGATATCCACGAGCTTCCGTTTATCTCAAAGCGCGGAGATACCGTGCTAAAAGAGGGGATGGTCTTTAGTGTGGAGCCGGGGATCTATCTGCCCGGCGAATTTGGCGTGCGCATCGAGGACGTCGTGGTCGTGCGCGAAAACGGGGCTGAAATTTTATGAGAGTAGCGGGGGCGAGGCACTTTAGCAAATGCCTCTTTTTCCCGAAGGTTTTTGATTTTAAACCTGGCTTTAAAAATAGCGTTATTTTGGGGCTCGGAGGCAATATCGGCGACGTGAAAAAGCGTTTTAATCGGTTGCATTTTAAACTTAGCCGAGATAGTAGGTTTCACGTCGTGGAAAACTCGGCTATCCTCATAAACGAGGCGTTTGGATTTAAGGAGCAGGCTGATTTCACAAACGCTGTAATGCTAGTGCAAACGAGCCTTGCCGCGAGGCAAATTTTAAAAATAACGGCAAATTTAGAGAGGCGTTTTGGGCGCGTGCGAAGCTTTAAAAACGCGCCTAGAACGCTTGATATAGATATTTTGTATTTTAGCGGAAGAAGCAGAAACGACGCGCGGTTAACGCTGCCTCATCCCGGCGCGCAAAGCAGGGCTAGCGTGATTTTGCCGCTTGGGACGATGAAGCGCGTTTATGCTTGCGGGATTAGAATTTGCTAAATTCGGGATTTTAATCTTTACGTTTGCGGGCCCTGTTTTGAGCGAATTTATAAACTAAGCGAGATTTGGCCGCCCTTTTTAGCAATAAAAATAAATCGGCGAATTTTCGTTTAAATTTTTATCGGCAAAATATCGGCGACGTCAAATACGAGCTAAGTTAAGTTTAGCTGCAAAGCATGAAAACAGGCGAAACCTCGGAACGAAAACTGCTTGCGCGTAGGCGTTAAAATTTAGGATTTTGAGGTTTAGCGAATTATAGGTTAAATTCGGTTTTGCGGGTAAATTTAAGAAAGCTAATAAGCGTAAAGTAAAACCGCGAAAGCTAAGATGAAATTAGTCCGAAAAAGGCGGCTCGGACGATAAAACGTAACTGGGACGAAGGAGAGAAATTGGCGACGAAATTTTATACGTTTACCGGCGAGAGCAGTATGGAGGCTCTCAAAAAGGCGCAAGACGAGTGCGGCGAAAGGGCGATTTTGGTAACCACAAAGCAAATTCAGCCAAAGACGATAAACAAAAAGCCGCTTTACGAAATTTTAGTAAGCGTCGAAGAAGACCCTGCGGCAGAACCTAAAAAACGCCAATCTCAAAAACAAAATTTAAAGGCCTACGAGGAGTTTTTGGATGCGCAAAAACCGCCCAAAAAAGCGCAAAAAGTAGCCTCCGGCGAAGAGTTTTTTTTGTCGCAAACTCCGCCTGTGGCTAAACCGGTTAGTATCCAGCCCGCTAAGATAGAGCCTAGCGACACTCCTCAAAGCGGCGAAGATATACTACTAAATATATCAAGAGCGGCCAAAGAAATAAGCCAAATCGCAAACCTAGACTCGCCGCCCGCGCGCCAGGAGCAAAACTACGATAAAAAAATAGACGAAGTCTCTAAGCAAGTAAGCGCGCTAAGCGAAAAGATAAATTTGATCGCAAATATGTTTTGGGAGGAGAAAACCGCAGCTAGAAACCATATCGCCATACCGCCTGAGTTTGCTGAAATTTATAAAGAAGCTAAAAATAGCGGGATGAAGGACGAGCATCTAGAGCAGATAATGAAAATAACCGTAGAAAACGTCCCGCCTCAGATGAAGGCCAGTCCGACTGCGGTAAAAAGGTATTTTAGCTCGCTGCTACGAAAGATGCTGCCTTGCAGGAGCGACGAATTTGACGGTAAACAAAAGATAATGATGCTGGTAGGACCGACCGGGGTTGGCAAAACTACGACGCTAGCAAAGCTTGCAGCGCGTTTTGCCTACGGCGAGGGCAAGCGGGCAAAAACCGGCATAATAACGCTTGATACGTATCGTATCGGGGCGGTCGAGCAGCTATTTCAATACGCTAAAATGATGAAGCTACCGATACTTGACGTCATAGAGGCCGATGATTTTAAAAATGCGCTAAAGCAGCTAAATCACTGCGACGTGATCTTGATAGATACCACCGGCAGCTCGCAATACGATAAGGAAAAGCTGGCTAGGCTAGAGACTTTTTTAAAGCGTAGCGATGCGGAAATAGACGTAAATTTAGTGCTTTCGGCCGGATCTAAGGTCGAGGATTTGCTAGAGGTTTATAATAGCTTTAGCTTCCTTGACGTGGATACTTTTATTTTTACCAAATTTGACGAAACGAAGATTTTCGGTAACGTATTTTCGCTAGTTTACGAAACTGGTAAGCCCGTTAGCTTTTTGTGCCTAGGTCAAGAGGTGCCAGACGATATAATGGCTGCTAGGAGCGAATTTTTGGTCGATTGCGTATTGCAGGGCTTTAATAAGGACAAAAAATGAATAACCAAGCCCAAAAGCTACAAGATATGGTGAGCGCCAGAACTAGGGCTAAAAATACTAAATTTATAGCCGTAACGAGCGGAAAGGGCGGGGTGGGTAAAAGCACGATAAGCGCAAATTTAGGCAACGTCCTAGCTAAAAGCGGCTACAAGGTCGCACTTTTTGACGCAGATATCGGACTGGCTAACCTTGACGTTATCTTAAACGTGCGCGCAGGAAAAAATTTGTTGCACGTATTAAAAGGCGAGTGCTCCCTAAAAGATATTTTGATCGAGATAAAGCCGAATTTAACGCTTATTCCTGGCGAAAACGGCGCAGATATACTTAAATTTAACAATCAATTTTTATACGAACGGTTTTTTGACGAGTCGCGTAGTCTGGACGAGCTTGACTTCGTAATCATAGATACGGGAGCCGGCATCGGCAAAAATAACGACTTTTTCCTAGAAGCCGCCGATGAGATAATAGTAGTTACGATGCCCGATCCCGCAGCTATAACCGATGCTTACGCCGTGATTAAAATGACGGCTAAGCAAAAAGACGATTTTTTAATGGTTTTTAATATGGTAAGAAACGAAAAAGAGGCTGCTAGAATTTTCGAGCATATAAGAAAGGTAGCGCAAGCAAATATCAAAGATGCTCCGAGGCTCGAATTTTTAGGCTATATCAGCGAGGATAAGGACGTATCTAGGAGTATAAAATACCGCACGCTTTTTACCGACGATAACGAGACGGGGCCTGCTAGCGAGCAGATGAAACAGATAGCATCAAGGCTTCTTAAAAAATTGGAACAAAAAGTGCTTGATACGGGTACGATAAGCAGTTTTAGCGCGTTTTCTAGGCGTTTGCTGGAACAAATTTAAATTTTAGGATTTGATTTTGAGAGCTGAAAATTTTATAGCGTTTTTTACGGTTTGCGGATTTTTTGCCGGCGTGGTTTTCTCGGCGCTAAAGCTTAACGAGCCTTTGGAGATGATTATGTATACTTTCGCTATCACGCTTTTTTTTCATCTTTTGATCCATATCATTATCATAAACTATGTCGATATCACACTTAAAAAGCCTTTTGATAAGGACGAATACGAAAAGCGCTCCGATTATCTAGTCTCGGAGCTCGGGCTTAGAGAAAAGCGTATGGATACTATTTTGGGTCAGCTTGGCAGCGAACGCGTCCTAATAAAGCAGACCTTGGGTAGGGGCGACGAAAGCAATGCAAAAGCAGCCTAATCCCTACGCTCAAACGATAAAAAAAGAACAAGACGATATCGTACTAGCTTATACGCCGGCGCTTAGAGCTATGGCGTTTAGATTAAAGGAGCGATTACCGGCTCATATCGACGTTAGCGATCTAATGGGCGCCGGGCTTGAGGAGATGGTTAGGCTGTCTCGTAAATACGACAAAGAGCGAAACGACTCGTTTTGGGGATATGCGCAAAAACGAGTTTACGGCGCTATGCTTGATTTTTTACGCGGACTTGACGTAGTTAGTCGCGCAGATCGTACTTTGGTTAAAAATATTGATGCACTGGTGAACGAATACTTTAATAAATTCGAGCGCGAACCTGAGGATGAATATCTAGCCGCTATGCTTGAAGAAAGCGTGGAAAAGATAAGAGAGGCTAGGAACGTAAGCGCCGTCGTCGGCGTGCTTAGCATCGACGATCAGATGGAGCTTATGAGCGAGGAAAATACGTTTGAGAGAGTGGAGAGAGAAGATCTGATAGAAAAGATAACTCAAATTTTAAACGAGTTCGAGGAGCGTGACCAGCTCATCGTTCAGCTTTATTATTATGAGGAGCTGAGTCTAAAAGAGATCAGCGAGATCTTGCAAATATCAGAGGGGCGCATCTCTCAGATACATAAGCGTTTAATGGAAAAAATAAGAAAGAAACTCGAAGGTAAATAATGGCGGATATTTTAAGTCAAGAAGAGATCGACGCGTTACTCGAAGTCGTAGACGACGAGGAGGCGAGCGAGTCTATAGGCGAAGGTGGCAAAGAAGAACAGCGTCAAGTAATAATCTATGATTTCAAGCGCCCAAATCGCGTCAGCAAAGAGCAACTACGCGCGATAAAGGGCATTCACGACAAGCTAGCGCGAAATTTAGCCTCTCAAATCTCAAGCGTTATGCGTAGCATCGTAGAAATTCGTCTGCATAGCGTCGATCAGATGACTTACGGCGAGTTTTTGATGAGTTTGCCAAGTCCCACTAGCTTTAACGTTTTTTCTATCAAGCCGCTTGACGGCAACTGCGTTTTAGAAATAAACCCAAGCATCGCATTTCCTATGATAGATCGCTTGCTAGGCGGCAACGGCGAGGGCTTTGAGACTAGCAGAGAGCTAACCGATATAGAGATAAATTTGCTCGATGCGATCCTAAGGATGATAATGCAGCGCCTAAAGGAAAGCTGGGCTACGGTGACTGATATGTACCCAAACGTAGAGGCAAAAGAAAGCAGTCCAAACGTCGTGCAAATCGTAAGCCAAAACGAGATCGTGATAATGGTCGTGATGGAGATCATAGTCGGCAACTCAAGCGGTATGATAAATATCTGCTATCCGGTTATCTACCTAGAGCCGATTTTAAGCCGCCTAGCTAACCGCGATATAATGCTAGGCGAAACGAGCGCGAAAAAGAGCAGAAACAAAGAGCTAAAAACGCTAATCGGACGTGCAGAGGTGTTATACGAGGCGATACTAGGCGAAAGCATCGTAAGCGTGAATGAATTTTTAAATTTAAAAGAGGGCGATATATTGCGCCTTGACCGCTCCGCAAACGATAAAGCTATCGTCACGATAGATAAAAAAGAGGTATTTTTGGCTGAAGTCGGACTGCATAGATTTAGAAAATCTATCCGCATAGAAGAGCTAATCAGAAGCGATAAAGACGAGATCAAAAATATCTTGGAAAAATACGAAGAAGAGCGTAAGGCTAAGCTTATGAGCTACGACCAAGACGACGAAAACGAAGAAAATATACTAGACGAGGACGAACGAGATGAATGAATTTTTTAAAATTTTCGCAAACGAGATAAAAGCTACGATCGAAGGACTGACCGGCAAGACGCCCGGAGTCGGCGAGAGAAACGAATACGACGCCCCGGGGCAAGAGGGCATCAAACCTCCTCTAGCCGTGGCTAACGTGAGCGTAAGCGGCGATATAAACGCAAAGATAATGCTAGCGGTTACGCCCCTGCTAGTAAGCGCGGTAAGCGAGTGGATGCTTGGCGAGGAGGAGATATCTCGCAACGAAAATTTAAGCGAAGATGAACTAGATGCGGCAAAAGAGGTGTTCTCAAATATCCTGGGCGCGTTTTCTACGAGCCTTGGCGCGCAAAAAGGCATGCCAAAGCTCAGTTTTGAAATCGCAAAAGTAAATTTTCTCGACGAAAACGCGATTTTAGACCTTAGCGCGTATGAAAAGGTATATATCTATCCGGTTAAAATCGCCGATTTAGACGAGCAAATCGCTATGATAGCGGACTTTTCGTTAGTTAAGTTTTATAGCAAAGACCAAAAAGAAACGGCCGCCGCCTCGCCTTCTCACTCGCCAAAAAGCGAGCTAAGCGCGGACGAGATGCGAAATATCGGTCTGATTATGGACGTTCGTTTGCCTATTCGCGTGCGTATCGGCTCAAAAAAGATGTTGCTAAAAGACGTACTCACGATGGATATAGGCTCGGTCATCGAGCTAAATCAGCTAGCAAACGACCCGCTTGAAATTTTAATCAGCGACAAAGTCATAGCTCTTGGGGAAGTGGTCATCGTAGACGGTAACTTCGGCATCCAGATCACTCAAATCGGTACTAAAAAAGAGCGCTTAGAGCAGCTGCGTTAGTGCTAAATTTGAGCGAATTTTTCTAAAAGCGTTTAAAATCAAGCCGCGGTCTGGCCGAATTTAGAGCAAAATCGCGGCGTAGGCTAAATTTACAAGCGAGCCTATTTTTATAAACCGGAGAATAAATTTACGCGCTAAAAGCTAAGGCGACGGTTTTGCGGGTTTTGGCGGATTTTTCGCCGTTTGATACCAAAACCTTTGATAAATTCGGCTAAATTTAAACCGTCTTAGCGATTTTACAAATTTAAAACATACTTAAAATTATCTCGAATTTAATCGCGCGTCATTTGTTTTTAAATCCGTTTTAGCTATCATCTCTTTTACGCTTGCGCGGTAAATTCGGTAGCGGTTTACGGCTCTAGCGCGTAAATTTAAACTAAAAAGAGAGACGATGGATGAAATCTTAAACGATCTGGCTAAATTTAGGGATTTTATGACATACAAAAACCCGAGCGTTACGTTTTTCGGCTCGGCTAGATTTGACGAAAATAGCAAATACTGCAAAATGGCTTTTAGCCTCGCAAAAGAGCTTGCCGACGGCGGTTTTGCCGTGATTAGCGGCGGAGGACCTGGCGTGATGGAAGCCGTGAACAAGGGCGCGTACGAGAGCGGCAAAAGCCCGTCTGTGGGGCTAAATATCGTGCTTCCGTTTGAGCAAGTGACGAACAAATACGCCACGACCAGCTTTATTTTTTCTAACCTATCCGCGCGTAAATTCGCTCTTATCGAGCGTTCGAGCGCGTTTTTGGTGTTTCCGGGCGGTTTTGGGACGCTTGACGAGTTGTTTGAGATCCTAGTGCTCGCGCAAATAGGCGCTAAAAAAGCTAAAATTTTCCTCATCGGTAGAGAGTTTTGGAGCAAGCTTGACGATTTTATCAAAACTACGCTGATACACGAAAAAGCCGTCAGCGAGGAGGATCTGTCGCTTTATACGATCAGCGACGATCTTGACGCCGTAAGGGATGAAATTTTGGGGATATTAAACTAAAATAGCGTGCTAAAATTTTACTAATTTTAAGGATTTGGCGATGCTTGACGGGATGCGAGATAGGATCGCTTTTGTGCTGATTTGCCTCGTTTTTATCGCTATTTGCGGCCGTGTCGCTCTCAAATTTGACGCTGCTCGCGTCCACTGCTGATTTTAACTGCCGCTACGATGGCGCATACGGTGCGCAAAAATTTAAAGCTCTAAAATA
>CAUQMF010000025.1:0-21022 GCA_963518965.1 uncultured Campylobacter sp. | reverse complement strand
GGTACTGATTTTTTACATATTGACGTCGTTTTTTGCCATCATAGCCGGGCTTGTGGTCGGACTTGTTTTGGAGCCGGGAGCAGGGCTACATATAACCGGCAGCGGCGACATAGGCGGCAAAGCCGCAAATGCGCCTAGTATGTCGTCGATACTCGTAAATTTATTTCCAACCAACCCTTTTGAAGCTATTGCAAAGGGCGAAATTTTACAAATCATCACTTTTAGCCTATTTTTCGGCGTCGCGCTTTCGTTTGTAAAAGACAGCAAGGACGAGAGGCTAAGTAAACTGGGTCATCTCATCTACGACGTATTTGACGGGATAAACCACATAATGTTTAAAATCGTTGGTTGGATAATGCAGTATGCCCCTATCGGCGTTTTCGCGCTGATTTTTATCGTATTTTCTCAGCAAGGCGTAAAGGCTTTCGGCCCGCTGCTAGGCGTCACGATTAGTACTTATATCGGCTTTATCGCTCACGTGGCGCTGATTTTTACTTTGGCTTGCCTAGCTATAAAAATCAGTCCTTTGAAATTTCTAAATAAGGTAAAATCTCCGATGATAACAGCATTTGTTACCAGAAGCTCGGGCGGAACGCTGCCTATATCGATGAAAACCGCGGATGAAGATATGGGGGTACCTAAGCAAATTTACGGCTTTGCTCTACCTGTCGGAGCAACCGTAAATATGAACGGCACGATCATATATCTTGGCATCTGCGCGATATTTATCGCAAACGCCGTCGGAGTGCAGCTTGACATGGGAGCAAAGCTAACTATCATTTTAACAGCCGTCCTTGCTGCCGTCGGAACTGCGGGAGTGCCGGGTGCCGGCGCTATAATGCTTTTGATGGTGCTTGAATCAGTCGGTCTAAAAGTAGAGAGCGGAAGCGCCGTAGCCGCAGCATATGCGCTGATTTTGGGAATAGACGCGATCCTTGATATGGGGCGTACGTCGCTAAACGTCGGCGGAGATATGCTAGGCGCGGTTTTCGTCGCTAAAAACGAAAATAGTCTTGATATGAGCAAATGGGAGTAGCTTGCGGCTAGAATTTGGCTATAATCAGATAAAAATTTAAAAAGGATTTATATGATTTTTATCGATGCTTGTTTGAAAAAGCGCACGCCTTATACGCCCGTTTGGATGATGCGCCAGGCGGGTCGGTATCTGCCCGAGTATATGCGAGTTCGCTCTGCGGCGGGGGATTTTCTATCACTTTGCAAAGACTATAAAAAAGCAAGCGAGGTCACGATCCAGCCGGTTGAAATTTTAGGCGTGGATGCGGCGATACTTTTTAGCGATATCCTAGTCGTGCCGCTTGAGATGGGTATGGATCTGCGCTTTGAAAAGGGCGAGGGGCCCGTTTTTTCAAATCCTATAAAAACCGCCGAGGATTTGGACGCTTTAGACGTAGAAAAGGCGGTAGAAAATTTATCTTACGTCTATGATACGATCGGGCTTACGAGGCAAAATTTAAGCGCGGATAAGGCGCTCATCGGATTTTGCGGAGCGCCGTGGACGATAGCTACTTATATGATCGAGGGTGGCGGAACTAAAACTTACGCCGTTTGCAAAAAACTGCTTTATACGAATCCGGAGTTTTTGCATCAAATTTTAGCTAAGGTCGCAGACGCGCTTACGCTCTACGTCAAGCGTCAAATCAGAGCCGGAGTAAATGCGGTGCAAATTTTTGACAGCTGGGCGGGCGCGCTGGAAGATAGCGCGTATATGGAGTTTGGCTGGAGGTATATCATGCGTATCGTAGATAGCGTCAAGGCCGAGTTTCCTGATATTCCGCTTATCTTATTTCCAAAGGGAATTAGCGGATATTTGGATCAAATTTCCGGAAATTTCGAGGTTTTAGGCGTTGATTGGAGTACGCCTTTAAAGCTTGCTAAGGCAAAGCTTAGCCCTCGCTACGTCCTTCAGGGCAATATGGAGCCTACGCGCCTTTACGATAAAAAGGCGATTGAAACGGGCGTGGAACGAATTTTGCAGACGATGAAGGGCGCGCCTCATATATTTAATCTCGGACACGGTATATTGCCCGACGTCCCGGTAGAAAACGCGAAATACTTCATCAAACTAGTACAAGAAAAAAGCGCAAGATAGCGTAAAAAAGGAGGAAAAATGAACAATCTGGGTATCAAATTTAAGATCATGACGATAGCTATCGTGGGTCTTTTAGGGCTTGGCATAATGAGTGCCTATATGCTAAACAGTATCGCAAAAACTCGCGCAAAAGCCGAGTATAGCGAACAAATCGTGGATACGATCACGAATCAAAACAGCTTCATTCACGAGCTACAAAAGGAACGAGGATTTAGCTCGGGAGTACTAGCGGGCGGAGATAATGCTAAGCTACTGGCACAGCGAAAAAATGTAGACGCAGCGCTTGAAAAACTAGCCGAAAAAAGCGAAATAGCTCCCGAGCTGGCTAAAATCCGCTCCGAGGTCGATCAAAAAGGCGGCGATAATCCAATCGGCCGTATAACGAATATTTTAAGAAAAGAGGTTATCGCGATAAACGGTTATAGCGACAAACTCGAGCCTAGCCTCGTAGACGATCTAAAGCGCATCATTATCGTAGGCGAGATAAAGGAGTCTTTCGGTATCTTGCGCGCTACGCTAAACGGAGTCTTTACTAAAAAAAGCATAAGTAAAGAGGATTATAACAAGGTAGTTGCGCTAAATAGCGTCATAAACAAATTTATGCAAGACTTCGACGAATACAATCCTAAAGAATTTAGCGACGAATTTGATAATATCGCTAGGAAAAAGGCAGACTTTAACGACGCGATGAATATCATAAAAAACGTCGTAGCTACCGAGGATGCATCTTACGATGCGCCTAAATGGTTTTCAAAGATAAGCATCTCTATAGACGCAATGAGAGAACTTGAGCTAAAGCTGCTAGAAGGTATGCAAAAGGACGCGAAGCAAATAAAAAGCGACGCGAATACTCAGATGGTCGTTAGCGTCTCGGTTATCGCGGTTTGTATCGCGCTAATGCTGCTTGTATCTATCTTAATCGGCAAAAATTTAATCTCCGGCATCGACTCTACTAAAAACGGGTTGGTTAGATTTTTTGAGTTTTTAAACAACAAAACCGATAAAGCTCAGCTTCTGAATCGCGGCGGAAGCGACGAGATCGGACAGATGTGCGCGCTAATAAACGAGAATATCAAGCAAATCGAGGCGAATTTGGCGGAGCAAAACGGATTTATCGTCGAGGCAAACGCATTCGTAAATCAAATCGGCAAGGGCAACTATGTGGCTCAGCTAAACGCAAATACCTCAAATCCGGCGCTTAGTCAGCTAAAACAGACGTTTAAAGACTTACAAATCGCTCTAAAAAACGCTATAGCGGCAAACGGCGATGAGGTGTTAAATTTACTCGAAAGCTTTAAAAAGCAAGACTTTACTAAAAGGCTTGACGATGAGGGCAAGATGGCTACCGGCATCAACGCCCTGGGCGACGAGATAGCGGGTATGCTAAGAGCAAATTTGCAGCAGGCGCACACTCTTGAGGAAAAGGCGGAGTTTTTGGCTCGCTCGATGCAGCAAGTCACTCAAGGCGCTAGCTTGCAGGCAAACTCTTTACAAGAAAGCGCCGCCGCAGTCGAAGAGATGTCTAGCTCTATGAGCGCTATTAGCCAAAAGGCGCAGGACGTAACCCGCCAAAGCGAAGAGATCAAAAACATCATCGTCATAATCCGCGATATAGCCGATCAGACGAATTTACTCGCTCTAAACGCAGCCATAGAAGCAGCAAGGGCAGGCGAACACGGCAGAGGCTTTGCCGTAGTTGCAGACGAAGTACGCAAACTAGCCGAACGAACTCAAAAGAGCTTAGGAGAGATCGAAGCTAACGCAAACGTACTAGCTCAAAGCATCAACGAGATGAGCGAGAGCATCAGGGAGCAAAGCGAAGCTATAAATATGATAAATCAAGGCGTAGCCGAGGTTGACGAGCTAACCAAGCAAAACGTCAGAGTCGCAAACGATACTAGCGTCGTAACCGCCGAGGTCGATAGTATGGCTAAGGCAATCGTCGAGGACGTGAGGAAAAAGAAATTTTAGCTTAAGGAAGCGGGCTGTTGTAAATTTAAGCCCGCTTCGTACATTTACTTGCTAAATAGAACCAAATTTATGTTTGATCGCCGCCTTTGGGCTATATTTATTTGTGAAATTTAGCCGCCGTTTTCCGGACTTTTTCTTAAATCTTTTTTGTTTGCCGAGCTTAAATTTAGCGCACCGACATTGATAACGCCCGTATTTGTTTGCGCCTAAGCTCGTATAAAATTAAATTTAACGCTTTTTTAGCTTATTTTCCCAACTTGCGGTTTTTGGCGATTAACGTATAAATTTAAACCGAATTATCGTTTATATTTTTGACTTTAAACGGCAAGCACTAAGACATAAAATGTACCAACTACATTTTTGAACGCTTTTTAGCTTCGGCACCTAGGCATTTAAATCTCTAAGCCAAAACGGGTCTAAAATTTATTTCGTCTTGGGTATAATCGCGCATCTTAAATTTAGGAAAATCAATGAAAATAGTCTTTGGTCCCGTTAGCTCGCGTCGCTTCGGTACGTCTCTAGGCGTCGATCTATCGCCTACGCAAAAATGCTGTAACTTTGACTGCGTTTACTGTGAGCTAACAGCCGCCAAGCCCGTCTTTGCCGCTATCGATCCGCCAAGCGTAGAGCAGGTGAGGGCCGAAGTAAAAACCGCTTTAGTCGCACATCCGCACATAGATGTCATCACGCTCACGGCAAACGGCGAACCTACATTATATCCGCATTTAGCACGTCTTGCGCGAGAGTTAAATTTGATAAAAGGCTCATCTAAAACCCTCATCCTCTCAAACGGCTCGGGCGCGTTAAACCCTCAAATTTGCGAAGCTCTAAAGGAGCTTGATATCGTCAAATTTAGCCTTGATAGCGCGGTGCAAAAGACGTTTGCGAGGATAGACCGAGCCGGAGCAAAGACCGATGTAAACGAGCTTATTGGCGCGATGGAGAAATTTAGGCGAGAGTTTAAGGGCGAGCTAGTGCTTGAAATTTTAGTCGTGGCTGGGTTAAACGATACGGCGGCAGAATTTAGGGCGCTAAATGACGCAGTTAATAAAATTTTGCCAAACCGCGTGGATATTAGCACGATAGACCGTCCGCCCGCATACCCAGTAAAAGGCGTTAGTGCCGAGGTTTTAAAGGAGTTGGCCTCGCTGATAACGGGTGCGCCTTGCGTCATCGCGTCGGCAAAATACAGCGGAGAGAAATTTGAGCTTAGCAAAGATGAACTGCTGGAACTAATAAAACGCCGTCCTCAAAGCGAAAATGACGCGGCGAGCAGCTTTTCTGAGGGAGCAAAGCTAAATTTATACGAACTTTTAGCGCAAAAAAAGGTAAAAAATATATATGTCGCAGGGGTTTGGTTTTATAAACTTGTCTAGATTTATGCTCTGTCGCTGGTTTTAGCCCCGAGCGACGCATCGGATTAGCCTTGCGCTGCGCCGATAGATACGAGCACGGCCTTGGACGGGCTTTTACTAGAAAGGGGGCTCGCGATTAGCGGGTACGACTCGCTTACGATAGATTTTAAGGCACGAAAATATCTATTTTGGTTTTAAAATAGCTCGCAAATGCGGTTCGTATCGCTTTTGGCACGCTTGATTTTTACAGACTTAATTTTGCGACGCCGGACTTGCTTTATTTTTTTGAAAATTTAAGCTAAAATTTATTGACAAACTTAGCGCTTTTATATATAATACGATTTCTTTTATTTAAGATATTCCGGATTAGCTCAGCGGTAGAGTAGTCGGCTGTTAACCGATTGGTCGCTGGTTCGAATCCAGCATCCGGAGCCATTTGCTTATAAAAAATCCCTTTGAGATCCCCATTTTACCAATATTTCAAGAGTTTTAAGTTTTCTTGTTTTTATTAAATTTGTTCCTTATTTGTTCCCGAAATTTTTTAGTATTTTAGCTTTTTGTTATGCGTTCTAAATCAATCTAAAATGCCTTGGGCTCTCTTTAACTTAAGCTTACGCAAAAAGAATTATGGTCTTATAAGTAATGAGCATAGCGAAGTTAAAAGATAAGTATATAGTCCATTTAGGAATTTCTGAAGCTAAATTTAGAGAAATTCTAAAGCACTTCGCAGAGGATATAGAAGCATCAAAGATATCAAATTTAACTAAAATTTCAGAAGCAATCCCATATAAAATCTTTAGAGAAATAAGAATTCTTGTGTCTAAAGAGTATGAAAAGATAGGCAAGTTTAGCGGTTAAATTTCCAGCTCGCAATCTCGCCTAGAAGCTTCGCTTTGAGATAGATGAAAGTTACTTTTACTTCGCTATGCTCGTAACTGCGCCTGCGAAACTATAAGCGTAGCAAAGTAGAGTTTAGATATAATAGTAGCAAAATATACAAAAACTTTCTATCATATTTTATTAAAGATGATAAGAGAGAATCCGCTTAAGCTTAATTGAGCCAAAATAAATATACCGCATAGGAGCAAATTTGCGTCTAAAATACTTTTATATAATAGTTTTTCTAATCTGGCTTTGCATATTTATCGCCTTGCTACCCTCACATAAAATTTCAGCGATCTTAGAAGCGCTTGATTTTAGAGATAAAAACCTGACGCAAAGAGAGCTCGTAGAGCTAAATTTAAAAGATTACCTAAAAAAGCTTCATTACTTAGATAATTATCCGCGAAGGGATTTCGGCAAGATGGCGGATATTCACTTAGACGAAAACGGCTATGAGAGAGTAAGATTTTCATGGTGCAACGGCGATAAATATCCAGATGATAGATGCGAATTTTGGAAGCTGGATAAAAGACTAAATTTTGATTATCTAATGGATCTGGGCTCTAAAATTTGCAAAGACGGCGAACCTATACGAAACGCCGAAGAGATTGTAGAAAACGACGAGGTTTTAAAGCTACGCCTCTTTTATCCTTGGGAGCAAGAGCATTTGATTGACGAAGATGGAAATTTTATAGAGAATTTTATATATATGAGGTTTGGGGATGGCGCTTTTAATCAATTAGGCCTATTTACCGATTTTGTATTCACAAATAAAATGAATATACGCTCTTTGTTTAATGAAAATAAAGATATTAAATCCAATATAATTATTACGAATAAAAATTGCTATCATGCACTTTTGGAGCCAATTTTCAAAAATTTATTAATTGGAGATAAAAAAGCGGATATAGAATCTTTTTGCTATAACTACATACATATCAAGAATAAAATTAATTGGTTTAATAATAAAGAGAAAATCGATTGCGATCACTCTTATTTCTTTTATTACATACCTATATATAAGAAGATGAAAATGAGCGAAAAAGATGTATTGTCCGATAGTAATGTGTTTTTCTATAAAGATATAGAGACTTTGTTTAAGCAATACCAAAATTTAAAGAATCAAAAGAACAAGATAAATTTTAACTCGCAAGGAGAGGACAATGGAACCGAAAGCAAATGATTTGCCTGAGGAAAGCGGCATAGGAACGATTAATTTAAACGGCGATTATCCGCTAGAAGTATTAAGCTATTATATATGGGGGCAAAATAAAAGACCCGAAGGCGATGAAATAGTTAATGAGTATTACGCTAATAGAAAATATGGCGATAAAAATATAAATTTAAATTTTTCCAAACAGAAATATTTAGAAAAATTTTTTGGTATCGATAGATTGTTTAAAGACGGACATCTAAATCCTCACGCCGATAGACTATCAAAATAACCAATATGTGATTTTACTTTCAAAATACGATTTTAAAGACAAATTTAGCCAAAAGAGTAATATGCTAAATTTGCATATTACTTAAATAATTCTTAAAGAAATATACTAATTTTAAAACTAAATTTATATTTGCCATTGTATAATAATCTCATAATTTTCAGTAATACCAGAAAGGAGCAAAAATGGAAGAGATCGTAAAGACCACCTGTCCATATTGCGGTACGGGCTGCGGCATCGATCTTATTGTGCGAAACGGTAGAATCGTAGATGCCAAACCTAGCAAAGACCACCACGTAAACGATGGCGAGCTTTGCCTAAAAGGAATGTTCGGATGGGAGTTCGTAAACTCTCCTAAACGCTTAAGCCGACCGATGATGAGAAAGCTAAACGGCGTCTACGACAAGCACGGAGAGCTTGAAGAAGTGAGTTTTGAGGAGGTTTATGATTTCCTCGCGGATAAATTTAAATCCACCGTCGCAAAATACGGCCCAAGCTCGATCATGGGCTTTAGCTCTGCGCGCTCAAACAACGAAGATAACTATGTTTTCCAGAAATTTTTCCGCGCCCAGGGCAGCAACAACGTCGATCACTGCGCTCGTCTTTGACACGCTCCTACAGTGGCAGGTCTTGCCAGTACGCTAGGAAACGGAACGATGACGAACGATTTAGTCGAATTTGCGACCGATACGGACGTATTTTTACTCATCGGTACCAACACGAGCGAGTGCCACCCGATCATCGCTATGCAGATGCAGCGCGGCCTTCAGCGCGGCGCAAAGATGATCGTCGTAGATCCAAAGCGCACCGATATGGCTAAAAAAGCCGATATTTTCTTGCAAATCCCGATCGGAGCGAATATCAAAACGCTAAATACGATGATGCATGTCATAATCGCCGAAAATTTGCAAGATAGCGAGTTTATCGAGAAGTACTCCGAGGGATTTGAATATCTAAAAGAAGCGGTTAAGGACTTTACGCCCGAGCGTTTCGAGCGCGAAACCGGTATAAAAAAAGAGCTTATCATAGAGGCAGCTAGGATGTATGCTAAAGCAGGCACGGCGGCGATTTGCTACACGATGGGCATCACGCAGTTTAGCGACGGTACGTCAAACGTCTTTTCGCTATCAAATTTAGCCGTTTTAACGGGAAATTTAGGCAAAAAGGGTGCTGGCGTAAATCCTCTGCGCGGTCAAAACAACGTCCAAGGCGCATGCGACATGGGCGCGCTGCCTAACGTCATCCCGGCCGGCGCGGTAAACAGCCCTTACGCGCAGGAGCAAGCGCGCAAAGTATGGCACTTTGAGCTAAATCCGGTTCCGGGCTTTAAGCTAACGCAAGCACCCGATAAAATGGATAGCGGCGAGCTAAAAGTCCTCTACGTCTACGGCGAAAACCCCGTAATGAGCGATCCTTGGACCGAGCACTTCGTCCACGCCGTGCACCATCTAGACTGCTTTATCGTGCAGGATCTTTTCTTTACCGAGAGCGCGCATAAGGCCGATGTGGTGCTACCTGCCGCGGGCTGGGGCGAAAAGGACGGAACCTTTATCAACACCTCTCGCCGCGTCCAACGCACGCGCAAGGCTAGCGAGCCCGTTAACGGCGTGGAGCCCGACTGGAAGGTCGTTTGCAACATCGCAAACCGCATGGGGCTAGAGGGGTTTGATTTTGCGAGCCCTGAGCAAATTTGGAACGAGCTAAGAGAGCTTATGCCTAAATTTTTCGGCGGTATCAGCTACTATAGACTAGGCAAGCTAGGCGGTATCAGCTGGCCTTGCCCAGACGAGGAGCATCCGGGTACGCCGGTGCTTTACGCAGATCACAAGTCCATGCTGCCTGGCGGCAAATTCCGCTTTGCGCCGGTACTTTACGTAGACGATAAAGAGGGGCGCGCAAAGGCTGAGGCCGAATTTAGAGCCAAGATGAATATCCCGGAGGGCTACCCAGTCGGTAGCGGCGCGCTTAGCGAGGTGCCTGATGAGGTATATCCGTGCCTATTTACGACCGGACGCAAGGTCTATCACTACCATACCGGCACGATGACTAGGGAGTGTCCGGCTCTTGAATACGGTGCTGGCATCGAGGGCGCGCTCATCGAGGTAAGCCCCGATATTGCTCGCGAGAGGGAGCTGGAGGAGGGCTGCTACGCGCTCGTACAAAACAAACGCGGCCAGATCGCGGCCAAACTACGCGTAAATCCGGATTTAAAAGAAGGCACGATATTTACGACCTTCCACTACAGCGAGGCCGACGGTAACGAGCTAGCAAACGCCGGCGATCCCGATCCGCTCTCAGGCATCACGCCGCTAAAGATGACGATAGCAAATATCAGGCGTCTAAGCGAAGAGGAATTTATCAAATTTAGAGAGCAAAACGAGATGTCGATGCACTCGGCAAATCCGTACTTATCGCCTGTTAGAGCGTAAATTTAGGGCGGGAGACCGCCCTTTTATACTTAAATTTATCCATTTTATTTTAAATTTACCCGCATTCAGATTTGACAAACTAACGATGTAAAATTTAATGAAATTAAAGAAATATGAGTCAAATTTAACGAACTATCCATGTAAAATTTAATGAAATCAAAGAAGTGTGAGTCAAATTTGACGCAGACAAACCGCGTCAAATTTGATGAGATTACTCGCTCCCGCAATCTCGGTGAGAGCGAGCTAAATTTTAAGATTTTATTTTAAGCCTATCGCCAGCATAGTAGGCGAGCTTCCAGGTTGGAGTTTGTTTTAGGTCTTTAAAGCCGTAGCCGCGAGCCTTGACTCTATCGCCGTAGATTTTTTCTATCATTGCAGATTCTCCTACTAGCAGCGCCTTTGTCGAGCACATCGCCGCACAAACCGGCACCTTTCCTTCGGAAATTCTATCCTGTCCGTACTCTTCACGCTCGGCTTCGCTATTCGTCGGTAGCGGACCGCCTGCGCACATCGTGCACTTATCCATCGAACCTTTGGCGCCAAACACTCCCTCGCGCGGAAACTGAGGCGCGCCGAACGGACACGCGTATAGACAGTATCCGCAGCCGATGCAGATATCTTTGTCGTGTAGCACGACGCCGTCGGCTCTGATGTAAAAACAATCAACCGGGCAAACCAGCGAGCACGGAGCGTCCTCGCAGTGCATGCAGGCTATCGAGGTTGATATTTCCTTACCGGGTACGCCTTCGTTTAGCGTGATGACGCGGCGGCGGCGGATGCCAAGAGGCAGCTCGTGAGCCTCGTCACAAGCCACCGCACAGCCGTTACAGTCGATACATCTATCGTCGTCGCAGTAAAATTTAAGTCTATTGTTATCGTTAAATTCGCTCATTTTACGCCTTTTCTATGCGGCATAGACCGCTTTTGGTTTCAGGAATCTGAGTGTTTATATCATATCCATAGTTAGTGACGGTATTTGCGCTCTCGCCTACCGCATAAGGCTTGGTGCCTTCCGGGAAATTACCCGTCATATCAACGCCTTGCATATAACCCGCATAATGAAACGGCATAAAGATGGTGTCGGGTTTAACGGACGGTACCACTCTGGCGCGCACCTTAACCTTAGTACCTTCAGGCGAATGAACCCAGATGAAATCCCAGTTTTTAATGCCGTGTTTAGCCGCAAGTTCAGGGTGGATATCCGCAAACATCTCAGGCGTCAAGCGGCTTAGATACATACTAGCTCTCGTCTCCATGCCCGCGCCGCTAAAATTTACGAGGCGAGCCGTCGTGAGGATAATAGGAAATTCTTTTGAGTAGTCCTTTGCTAGCTGGACGGATTTAAATTTTGTATCGACGCGGTTTTGAAGTTTCTTATCCTCAAAGCTCGGATACTTCTGCGCTAGATCAAATCTAGGCGTATGCAGCGGCTCTCTGTGAAGAGGAATTTGATCCGCAAAAGTCCAAACGATCGTCCTAGCTCGCGCGTTGCCGTACGGAGCGATGTTTTTCTCCATGCATTTTTTAGCGATGATATTACTATCGTCATGTATCCAGCTACCGCCTATTTTAGCCTTTTCATCCTCGGTTAGCGTGATGCCTAGCACCTTTTCGATGTTATCTTTTTTGATCTCCGGATACCCGCCCTTGACAAACGAATCTACTGGCGCGCTACCGTCTGCGGCTAATTGGCTAACTCCGTTATGCTCTAAGCCGAAGCGGTTTCTAAAACCCATACCGCCTTGTCTAACGGACTTGTTTATATCGTAAAGTATCGGGCTGCCCGGATGATCCTCCGTCCAGCACGGCCACGGCAGACCGTAGTATTCGCCTTCGACTACGGTGCCCGGTTTTCCTAGACTTGTTTTTTCGTCAAATTTATCCCAGTTTTCTTGGTGCTTTTTGAGCCTTTCCGGAGTCCAACCCGTCATGCCGATAGTTTTTATTATACTTGCGATCTCGCGCGTAGCGACCTCAGGCCACTCAATCTTACCTTCGGCGTCTCTGATCGTGCGCGTTAGCTCGTCATAGTAGCCTAGCCTTTTGGCAAGCTCAAACAAAATTTCGTGATCCGGCATACTCTCAAACAAAGGCTCTACAACCTGGCTTCTCCACTGGCCGCTGCGGTTTGTCGCTACAACCGTACCGCTGGTTTCAAACTGCGTCGCCGCAGGCAGTATGTAGACGTCGTCTTTTTTGTCAGTTATCACGCCGGCATCGTTTACGAAAGGATCTACCAGCACTAAAAGCTCAAGCGCATCTAGGCCTTCTTTTACTTTTACTTGTTGCGCGGTTGATGTGATACCGTTGCCGATTACCACTAAGGCTTTTATACTGTCGCCGGCATTATCTACGGCTTCGTTGCCGTTTTTACCGTCAAGCACGCCCGCCCACCATTTTGATAGCGTAAATCCGGGTTTAAACATCATTTCAGGCTTAACGAAATTCTTTTGGAGCCATTCAAAATCGACCTTCCACATCTTAGCGAAGTATTTCCAGTTGGCTTCGTTTTTTGGATAGTACCCGGGTAGCTCGGTCGGCAAATTCGCCATATCCGTCGCGCCTTGAACGTTGTCGTGACCGCGCAGAATATTACAGCCTCCGCCCGATACGCCCATATTTCCTAGCACTAGTTGCAGGATCGGAGCGATACGAGTGTTTGAGCTGCCTATGGTGTGCTGAGTTAGACCCATCGCCCAAACGACCGATCCCGGGCGATTTTTGGCGTAAACTTCGGTTATCTCAAGAAGTGTCTCTTTTTTGATCCCGCAAACATCGGCCACGACTTCAGGCGTCCATTTGGCAGCTTCTTCGCGGATAAGATCCATACCGTAGACGCGGTCGTTTATAAATTCCTTATCTTCCCAGCCGTTTTGAAAGATGATATTCATCATGCCGTACATAAAAGGTATATCCGTGCCGGTACGAATTTGAGCAAAATAATCAGCCTTAGCCGCAGTTCTCGTGTATCTTGGATCGACCACGATTAGCTTTGCGCCGTTATTTTCCTTCGCTTTTAGAAAATGTCTAAAGCCGACCGGATGATTTACCGCCGGATTTGCGCCCACTATAAAGATAGACTTCGCGTTTTGGATATCTCCAAGATGATTGGTCATAGCTCCGTAACCCCAAGTATTCGCCACACCGGCGACTGTAGAGCTGTGTCAAAGACGTGCTTGGTGATCTAGATTATTAGTCCCGAACATCGCTACGAATTTGCTTATATAATAGCTTTGTTCGTTGCAATCTTTTGCAGAGCCTAGAAACATCACTTGTTCAGGGTTTTTCTCGCGATACGCTTTTAATTTGGCGCCGATCTCGTCAAGCGCGTCTTTGTAGCTGATGCGTTTCCATTTGCCGCCTACTTTTTTCATTGGGTATTTTACACGGCAGTGAGAGCGCACCATATCGATGACGTCGCTACCCTTACAGCAGTGGCCGCCAGCGCTTACCGGGTGATCTTGGGCTACTTCTTGGCGTACCCAAACGCCGTTTTCTACCTCGGCGCGCACTCCGCATCCAACGGAGCAAACCGTACAAACGGTTTTTACGATTTTAGAGTTTGGAAACGGATTTGCCATTTCATCTTTTGTGGCGCTTCTAGTTACGCCGCTAGCAGCCAGCCCGCTCATGCCGCCCGCTACGCCTGCTAGCGCGGCCATTTTTAAAAACGATCTTCGCCCGACTGCGTTTGAGTGGGGCATAAGACGTAAATTTGCCTCAGACATATTTATCCTTTCTTAAATTTTATTATTTCGCTTGTTCGTAGTATAGATCCCAGTTTTTGCTTCTTTTATAAAGCACCTCGGTCTTTTTGCTTTTACCGTATTTTAGGTTTGACGCCGCTGCCGTCGCTACTCCGGCCGTAGCCGCTGCCGCGCCGACTAGCCCCGCCTTTTTTAAAAATTCTCGCCTATTTTTTTGCATTTTCTTCCTCCATAGCTTTTAGCTTTCTCACTCGGTTTTTTTGTCTTCTTATAGCCTCAGATCTTGAAACTCCATCCAAGGTCTTTTTGCTTTCGCCTTGATTTATAGGACGAGGCGCGCTTAAAACTACGCGCTCGAACTCTATAAATCCTTGCAAAAGCACTGCGACGTCTTTGTAAACTTCGCTGCTTTCGTGGTTAAAAAGATCATTTATAAACTCGTCGATGTTTGGGTTTATGATCTCTTTAAAAAGCTGCTCCTCAAGCTCGCTGTATAGCTCCAGCTCGCTCTCTCGCGCGATAAATTCTCTCATTAGCGCAAAAACGAAACCCACGTTGTCTTCGTTTTCTTTAAATTTAGCCTCGTCGCGCCTAATGTCTGTGCGGGCTAAAATTTTACGCACTTTTGCGCAAGCGTGTCCGACCTCGTAGCCCTCGTCGTAGTAGGACAGCGAGTTTCTAAGCGGACTTGGCAGAGCGTGGAAAATTTCATCGAATTCATCCGCTAAATTTTGCGAATTTTTCTCGTCGAATTTTGCCTGTATGCGCATTATCGCGGCGGCCGATTCCTCGTTTAGAGCGTGCGCCGAGGCAAGGCCTAGCATCGCATTTACGCCGCTAAATCTATCAGCGCCTTGGCTAAAAACGAAAAAACGCGAAAATAGCGAGTAATAAAGCCCGCGTCCCGCCGCAAATTCGCCCTTGCTAGTCATTGCCTTCCTTTATCATTTTTATCTATTTTTTGAGATTTTTCTCGATTGTGAAACTATACTACTTTTTGGCTTATTTCTTATACTTAAAAAAAATTAAATCAAAAAAATTAATATACGCTTAAATATGCCTTAGTTGCATATTGCTTATAGCGAATTTTAGGGGATAAAAGAAATATGAAATTTACGCATATATCTTGCATTTACGCTTTATTTTGATATTTACTTTTAACTAGGCTATTTTAACGGGCGCTAAACGAGCCTAAATTTAAAACCTGGAGCAAAATTTGCAAAATTTGAGGCTCATTCAAGCCCCAAAAACGCTCCTTCGTCAAATTTAAAATAAATCCTCTCGCCGATGTTAAAATTTTGCGAATTAGGCGCCAGGGTTTTTATCAAAAAGTCTCCGATTTTGATTTTTACCAAAAGATCTTTGCCAAGATAGAGCGAAACCGAGTGCAAGATGCCTTCAAAATAGCCTTCTATCGGCGTTTTGCTTAGCATTATTTTGCTTGGATTTACGGCGATCTTTACGGAGTTACGTAAATTTTGCGGCAAATTTACGCTCGCGTTTTCGTCAAATTTTAAAACCCCGCCCTGCGCGTCGAAAATATTTTTGTACTCGAATTCGCACACGCGACCCTTGTGCAAAAAGACGTTTTCTTCGGCTACCGCGCTTAGCCATTTGTCGTCGTGGCTAGCGATCACAAAGCCGCAGCCGTATCTTTGCCGCATATAAAGCACTGCCTTGCCAAACAGCTTTGAGGTGCCCACGTCCACGCTATTTGTCGGCTCGTCGAGTAGGTAAAGCCGCGATCTAAGCGCCAAATTTAACGCAAAGCTAACGCGCTGCGTCTGTCCCGAGCTAAGCTCAAAGTGGCGCTTATTCAAAAAGCTCTCGTCAAGCCCGACCAAATTTAACGCCTCGCTCGCCCTTTCGTTAAATTCCGCTAGCACTCCGCGGCTTTTTAAAACGGCTCTAAAATTTTCCCTCACGGAGCGTTTTAAAAGTGCCGGTTCGGGCAACAAAACGCTAACGTCGCGCAGTAAATTTAGGCTCGGCGCGCTGCTCCCCCACAGCCGCACTTCGCCGCTAGTGGGCTTTTGCAAAAACGACATAACTCGCATCAGCGTGCTTTTGCCGCTACCGTTGCTGCCCGTTAGCGCGGTGATTTTGCTAACGTCGATATCAAGGCGCGGGATGTTTAAAATCTCGCTCGCGCCGTAGTTTAGGCGTAAATTTCTAACGTTTATCACTGTGCGCCTTTATCGTTAAATTTGCGCAAAGGCTCAAATTTGACGCGCCTAGCCCGCATTTTGCGAGCGTAAATTTTCTAAATTTATCAAATTTCATTTATCCAGCCTTTTTAGCGCGTGTATCGTCAAATTTACGGCAAATGCGATAAAGATAAGCACCAACGCAAGCGCGATACCCATCGCAAACTCGCCTTTGTTCGTCTCCAGCGATACCGCAGTCGTGATCGTGCGGGTAAAATATTTGATATTTCCGCCGATCATCATCGCCACGCCGACCTCGGCCACGATACGGCCGTACGCCGTCGCTACGACCACCATCAGAGCATACCTTAGCTCGTAAAGCACGCAGCCAACGAGCCTAGGCGGGCTCAGGCGTAAATTTAGGATGGTTAGATAGTGCTTTTTGTCCATGTTTTCCACGACGCTAGCGCTTAGCGAGATGATGATAGGTAGAGCCAGCACGAACTGCCCCAGCATCACGGCTTTTAGCGTAAAAAGCAGTCCAAACTCGCCAAAGGGGCCGTTTCGCGTGATAAACGCGTATAAAATAAGCCCGATCGCAACGGTGGGCATCGCAAGCGCCGTATCGCTAAGCAGCCTAAGCGCCCTGCGCCCCCTAAAGTCATAAAATCCCAGCGTAAATCCGAGCGGAAAGCCGACTAAAATCGCAAAAAATATCGAAACGCTCGAAGTGTAAAGCGTCGCCCTGATCGCCGAATACGTCTCCTCGTCACCGCTAAAAAGTAGCCTAAAGGCCTCCAAAAATCCGTTTAGTAAAAAATCCAAATATTCTTTCCTTGCATATTTCTTAAGTATTAATTTAATGTGCTATAATAGCATACTTTTTAAAAAAGGAGAAAAATGAAAAAAGTAATATTAGGCTCGCTAGTTGCGAGCGTTTTGGCGTTTGCGGGCGATAGCGAACTCATCATGGCTACCACTACCAGCACCGATAATACGGGACTACTAGACGCGATCTATCCTGCGTATAAGGCAAAAACCGGCGTCGATATCAAATGGACGGCTGTAGGCACCGGAGCGGCCTTGAAACTCGGCGAAAACTGCGATGCGGACATACTTTTCGTGCATTCGCCAAAAGTTGAGAAAGAATTCGTAGAAAAAGGTTTTGGCGTCGAGAGAAAAGCCGTAATGTACAATGACTTCGTCGTCATCGCCGATAAATCGATCGCTGATAAATTTAAAGGCAAAGACATAAAAGAGAGCTTTGAGCTAATCAAAAAAGAAAATATCAAATTTTTCTCTCGCGGCGATAAATCAGGCACCGACAACAAAGAAAAAGGTATCTGGAAAAAAATCATCGGCGAAGTGCCTGAAAAAGACGGCTGGTACATGCAAACGGGCCAAGGCATGCTAGCTACTATCAACGCAGCAGCCGAGCAAAAGGGCGTAACGTTCACCGACCGCGGCACCTACATCAAGTACGAGGACACCAAAAAAGGCGCGCCTGAGATGGTTATCATCAACGAGGGCGACAACGACCTAAAGAACTTCTACTCGCTAATCGCGGTAAATCCGAAGCACTGCGCTAAGGCCGACATCGAAAACGCGAATAAATTTATCGAGTGGGCGACTAGCGAAGAGGGTCAGAAATTTATCGGCGACTTTAAGCTGCTAGATAAGCCGCTTTTCACGCCTGACGCAAATACTCGCAAGAACTAACTTTTTTTACGCGCAAATTTGGGTCTAATTTATGGCTTAAATTTACGTGATACGGGCGCGATTTGCGCCCTTTTTCTTTCTTAAATTTACTCTTTTTAGTTTTTAAATTTAATCAAATTTGACCGCCCAAACCCGTATCTTTACGGCGTTAAATTTCAAATTTGACCTTTTCGCGAGCCGAATTTAACCCGCTAAAATTTAAATTTTCCCGCCGAACATCTCATACATCGCCTTTTCCTCGCCCCAAAGCTCGCTGTGTTTTTTGATGCAGGATTTTATCGCGCCTACCAGATAACGCACGTCTTGCTCGGTGTGCGTGTAGTGCAGGCTCACGCGCACGAAGCCGGGCTTACTTTCTGGCATGCGCCCCTCCTTGATACCCAGCAGATCGTGAGCGTACGGGCCCGCGCACATCACGCCCGCGCGCGTCTGGATACCATAGTCGTTGCTAAGGCTCGCGGCGAAATCATAAGCCGATACGCCGCGCACGTTAAACGAAATTATCGGTAGCCGCGGCGCGCCCTTTGGAGCGTAATTTATGATCTCGTCAATGCCCGCTAGCTCGCTCTCAAAAAGCCGCGCCAGCTCGTCCTCGGCGTTTTTTATTTGCTCGAAGCCCACCTCGTTTCGCAGCGCGTATGCCAATTTTGCCCGCATAAGCCCGATAATAGGCGGCGTACCGCCTTCTTCTAGCTGCTCGGGATTTTTCAAAAACACGTGCCCTTCGCGGCTGGCGTAGGCGACCGTCCCGCCCGCGGCAAATGTCGGCACATCGCTGTTAAGCAGCTCCTTTTTGATTGCCAAAAGCCCGCAGCTAGCAGGCCCTCCTAGTAACTTATGCGGCGAGAGGAAAATCGCGTCGAAATGATCGCAGTCTAAATTTGCGTGCGAGCTCAGCGCCGCGCAGTCAAAGGCGATGATGCCGCCTGCGGCTCTGATTAGCTCGCTGATCTTTTTATAGTCGCTAATGACGCCCGTGACGTTTGAGGCGGCGCTAAACGAGCCGATGATGCGGTGTCCGGCATTTAGCTTTAGGATGCGCTCGAGTGCCAGCAGATCGATCTCTCCGCCCTCGCTAAGGGGCACGCGCAGGTAGTCGCAAAGCCCCTCGCGAAAGCTAAGCTCGTTTGAGTGGTGTTCGTATGGCGAAACGAGCACGAGCGGAAGCTGCACAGCGCGTAAATTCGCCTCGCCGATCGCGCTTCTGGTCGCAGGCGGCAGATAGATGCCAAGCAGCTCCTGAAATTTCTTGATCGCGGCCGTCGCACCCTGTCCGCAGGCGATGAGATAAAACCGCTCGTCAAGCCCAAGCAGCTTTTTCAAGCTCTCGCGCGCTCCCTCGTAGCGACGCTGCGTGATGATCGCGCTCGAGCTACTGTCGGAGTGTGTGTTGGCGTAGGTTTTTAAAATTTCGCCTATCTCGCGCTCTACGGGCTCATAAGCAAGTCCCGAAGCCGCGAAATCAAAATAGTGCACGCCAGGTTTTAGGATGATATTTTTTCTTATTTCGTCTAAATTTAGCATTTTTTACTCTTTAAATTTGATGCGGTAATTATAGTAAATTTTCGGAAATTTAGGGCTTTTGCGGTGAAAATGATTTAGTAAATTTGGAGGTTAAATTTGAGCAAGTTAAATTTAACCTCCAAACGACAAATTTAACTTGATAGAGCAGAGAAGTGCGAGCCACAGAGGCTCACGACCATTTTATTATTTGTTTATAAAATTTTTTTCTAGCCACTCGATGGCTTTTGCCTCGGTTTCGAAGCGTCCGCTTTTAGCGACTTGATTTTGCCCCTCATAAAAGCGAATCCTGATACCGTCTTGGACGCTATCTACCTTTATTCTGGTGATCTTGTCTTTGTTTAGATAGACCCTATCGTTTAGTTTTACGTACATTTTTTCTCCCTTAAATTTGATGTGGTTTTATTTATTTTTATCGCCTGCGTCGTCTTTGATTGCGTCTTTTTTCTCGCCGTCTTTTTTCAAAAATAGCTCCTTAAATCGCTTGTCCGCAAAATCCTCTATGTCGTTTTGCAGCTGTCTATAGGCGTTTATGAGCTCGTGCGCGCGCTCGTTTAGCGTCGTGCCGGCGTTTTCGCCGCCGCCTTGTTTGGTAGTAAAGAGCTCCTCTTTTAGATTTTTTTGCAAAATTTGCAGATGATTCCAGCATTTTTTATAGTTCATGCCTAGGATTTCGGCAGCCTTTGAGATCGAGCCGACCTCGGCGATGACGTCTAGGACTTCGGTTTTACCTTTGCCGAAGATAAGCTCGCCCTCGTCGTTTTCTATCCAGGTTTTGGTTTTTACTCTCATCTTTTTCCCTTTCTTCTCCTTAAAACACCCCAGCTGGCAGTATTTGACGTCGATTTTATAGTCTTTTAGCGTCGAGCGGATCGTCTTTAGTCCCACGCCCGCAGCCGCGTCTCTAGCGTCTTTACACAGTATCCTGCTCTTTTCGTCGGTCATCTGCTTTAGCTGCGTCATCACGGTGTATTTGCCGCGTCCGTTTTCTAGCCCGCCAAACTGCCCTAGCTCGCAGTTGTCGATCTTTACGCCCATTTTTTCGGCTTCGTCGCTAACCTCGCCGACCTCTACGCCTAGCTTTGCAGCGATCTTAAACGCCGCGCCGCAGTCTAGCCTGCCCTTTGGATTTAGCAGTTTGGTTATCAGTTCTCGTATTTGCTCACTCATAGATTCTCTCCGCGCCGCTATATACGTTTATGTTTTCGCCGCGAGCAAAGCCGCACAGCGTGAGGTTAAATTTACGCGCTATCACGACGCCAAGGCTGGTTGGAGCCGTGCGAGAGACGAGCACGGGGATACCGTGCATGACGGCCTTTGCGACCATCTCGGAGCTAAGCCTTCCGCTCACCATCAAAAACGAATTTTGTAGCTGCGCGCCGGCTAGCACCGCCTTGCCGACGGCTTTATCTATCGTATTGTGCTGGGCGATATCCTCGCCGATGTAAAACTGTTCGCCGCTAACAAAAAGCTTAGCCGTATGCACGCAGCCCGTCATCTCGTAAAGCTCGCACTGCGTGTAAAACTGCCCCATCTGGCGCAAAATTTCGTCTTTGTGAAATTTAACCTCGCCCTTTATCGAGCGCGCCGCCATAGCCTCAGGGTCAATATTTGCCGTCGAGCTGCGCCCACAGCCGCTGATTATTACCTTTTCCTCGTCAAACTGCTCGAGGCGTTTTTCGTTGATTTTAGCCTTTACCCGTACGCTTAAAGCGTCGCCTGAGAGCTCTATACTCTCG
>CAUQMF010000024.1:0-22209 GCA_963518965.1 uncultured Campylobacter sp. | reverse complement strand
AGGCTAACTCGTCCGCACTCGGTTTAGCGCTTGCGATATCGATAAATTTATAAACGCAAAGCGAATCAAGACTCAAAATCGCTCCGTTAAATTCGCTTGCTAGCTTTAGCGCGAGCGCCGTTTTTCCGCTAGCGGTGGTGCCGATGATGGCGAGTTCTTTCATAAAAATGCCTTAAAATTTGTAAATCTGCTCAAATTTTATCACAATTTACGCTTTTATAAGATAAAATAAAGCAAAAATTTCAGGAAGATTATGCAAAAATTTATAAATATTTTAAAAGATATTAACGAACTGATCGTCTTTAAGCACTCGATTTTCGCGCTGCCTTTTATATTTACCGCAATGATAACGGCGAGCGCACAGGTAAACGGCACGGCTTGGTTTGGCTGGAAGCTGCTTATTTTGGGCGTTCTTTGCGCGGTTTCGGCGCGAAATTTCGCGATGGCTTTTAACCGCTACAAGGATGAGGACATCGACAAACTAAACCCGCGCACGGCAAATCGCCCAAGCGTGGACGGACGTATCGGCAGGACGAATTTGCAAATTTTTATCGCGGCAAACGCCGTTATCTTTGTACTTGTCGCCTATCTCGTAAACGAGCTTGCCTTTTGGCTGAGCTTTCCGATCTTAGCTGTGCTTGGCGGATATTCGCTTTTTAAGCGTTTTAGCGAGCTAGCGCACCTAGTCCTTGGCCTCTCTCTAGGCCTTGCGCCCATCGCCGGAGCCGTAGCAGTCACGGGCGAGATACCGCTTTTTAGCGTGCTGCTCTGCCTTGGCGTGATGTTTTGGGTGGCGGGATTTGACCTGCTTTATTCGCTTCAGGATGTCAAATTTGACCGCGAGCACGGACTTTTTAGCATACCTAGCATTTACGGCGAAAAAGCTACGATGTTTATCTCCGTGATCTTTCACGCCACGGCCGTGATCTTTTGGTTACTCTTTGCGTGGGCGGGAGGGCTTGGCGCGGCGGCCTTTGTCGGGATTTTGCTTTGCGGCGCGATTTTAATAGCCGAGCACCGCATCGTTAGGCGAGATTTTAGCAAGATCGACCGTGCGTTTTTTACGCTAAACGGCTATCTGGGCATACTTTTTTTCGTTTTCGTTTGGGCTAGCTTATGAGACTGGTTCCGGCAAATTTAGATATAGTTTTTGAGGAAGTGGGCGATCGCGAGAGCGAGTTTTTGTGCGAATTTGACAAGCTAAGCGGCAACGAGGACGATCCGCTGGGAGCGTGGATAAAGCGCGCCAAAGCAAAGGGCGATACGAAGGAAAGCGATCAGGTGATACTAACGCTGCTAGTCGAGCTTCACCGTAAATTCGACGAGCTAAACGCCTACATAAAAAATGAAAAATTCATAAAACTCGAGCTTGCGCAATCTGGCGTGCTAGAGGGGATAAATTTTGAAAATTTTAGGATAAAAGAGGCTAAATTTAAAAATGGCGCCAGGTACTACGGACGCATTTTTATGCCTATTTTTCCGAAGCGAGATGTGGCGATATTTTTTGAAGCGCTAGATGAAAAAACCGCCAAAATCACGCGTATAAACGAGAGCGACGAGAGCGACTACAACGGCTACGTGACGGCCAGAGAGCGGGCAATGATAAGAGAACTAAAGGAGATGAAAGATGAATAGCGATTTGATGATTTTTGCGATATTCGGGCTGATTTTGACGATACTTTTCGTACTGGTTTTCGTAAAAGACCTTGAGGTTTCCAGAAAATTTTCAAGGTATGAAAAAGCTATAGAAGGACTCATCCAAGAGCTTCACGCGGTAAAAAAACAGGTCGCGAATTTAGACCGAAGCGAGCCGGCCGAATTTGACGCGGCGCAGATAGAAAGTAGTCTCGAACAGCGTCTAAACGAAAAAATAAATCAAAAAATAACTCCGATAATAAACACCCTCCAAAGCATCGAAAGCTCGATAGATAGCTTCCAAAGCCAGCAACAAGATAGACTTTTTACGCTTGAGGAGCGCACAAAAAGCATCAGCAAAATCTCCGCTCCAAACGGCGAAGACGACGAAAAGCGCATAGTGCAAATGTATAGCGAAGGCAAAAGCGTAGAAAGCATCGCAAAAGAGCTATGCGTGGGCGTGGGCAAAGTCGAGCTGACGCTAAAACTACGGGAGCTGATATAATGTTAAAACCTAGGCGCGAAATATAAAAAAATAACATTATTTTCATACGCAGGTTTTAAAAAATTTTAAAGCTTAACTTCCTATAATGCCCTTTAACCAAATCAAAAACAAATCTTTTTGATAAAATTAAGGGCGAAAAATGTTAATAGACGGGCACGGAAGAACTGTTGATTATCTGCGTATTTCTGTCACGCAAAGATGTAACTTTAGATGCAAATACTGCATGCCTAAAACTCCGTTTAGCTGGGAGCCGAAGGAAAATTTACTAAGCTTTGAGGAGCTGTTTTTATTTGTCAAAGTCTGCCTAGACGAAGGCGTAAAAAAGATCCGTATCACGGGCGGCGAACCGCTACTGCGCAAGGACTTGGACAAATTTATCGCGATGATAAACGAGCACAGCCCCGATGTCGATCTAGCTATCACGACAAACGGCTTTATGCTCAAACACTACGCAAAAGCCCTCAAAAACGCGGGTTTAAAGCGTATAAATATGTCGCTTGATAGCTTAAAAACCGAAAAAGCTAAATTTCTCGCGCAAAAAAGCGTTCTGCACGAGGTTTTAGCAGGCCTTGACGCGGCGCTCGAAGCCGGGCTAAAAGTCAAGCTAAACACCGTCGCGCTAAGAGGCGTAAACGACGACGAGATCGTCTCTTTGCTAGAGTTTGCGCGCTCTATGGGTTGTCAGATTCGCTTTATCGAATACATGGAAAATATCCACGCCAATGATGAGCTAAAAGGCATGAAATCGGCTGAAATTTTAGACGTTATAGCGAAAAAATATCGCTTCGAAGCAGCCGAAAAAATCCCGACCGGCCCGGCTAGTATCTACCGACTAGAGGACGGCTATACCTTCGGCATCATCGACCCGCACAAACACGACTTTTGCGAGAGCTGCAACCGCATACGCCTCACGGCCGAGGGGCATCTCATCCCGTGCCTATACTTCGAGGATGCGATGAGCATAAAAGATGCCGTAAGAAAGGGCGATATCGCAGGCGCTAGCGAGATCCTGCGCCAAGTGTTGCAAAACAAACCCAAAGAAAACAAATGGGCGATCGGCGCTCAAAACGAGACCTCAAGCCGCGCCTTTTATCAAACGGGCGGCTGAAATCAGGGCTAAATTTACACCGATTTTGACGTAAATTTGGCCCGTTTTTATCAAATTTAACCGTGCTTGATTTTTTATATTTTTATCCATAAATTTGCCGCCGTTTTTCTAGCAAAACCCGCTCAAATTTGACGTAAAATCCACCTAACTCCATAAAACTACCCTTTAAATTTTGCTATAATCGACTAAAATTAAAAGGCGAAATTTGAGTTTAAACCTAGTCGAGAGTTTCCTAAGCATTCAAGGCGAAGGCGCAAGTAGCGGCCGTTTGGCGATTTTTTTGCGTTTTGCTGGCTGCAATCTAAACTGCGCAGGCTTTGGAGTGCGCGCCGTCTCGCCCAAAACCGGCGAAACGCTAGTTGGCTGCGACACGATCCGCGCGGTTTTTACGGGGCATTTTTCGTATCAAAAAATCTCGCACGCCGACGAACTCATAAAAATAACGCAAAGCTTGAGCGCAAATTTACGCCAAAAGCCTATCATCGTAATCACTGGCGGCGAGCCGCTACTACATCACAAAAAACAAATTTTGTTAGATTTTTTAAATTTTGCGACTATCGAGGGCTACGAGGCGCATTTTGAAACAAACGGTACGATCGAGGTGGATTTTGCCAAATTTGAGATTTATAAAAGATGCCGTTTCGCCGTTAGCGTCAAGCTTGAAAATAGCGGCGAGAGTGAGGCTAGGCGAATAAATCCCGCCGCTCTAAAAGCAATAAAACAAAACTCTACTGTCAGTTTTTACAAATTCGTCCTTGACAAAAAAAGCGCGGAAGACGGCTCGGCCATAGCGCAAATTTCGCGTATTTTAGAGATTTGCGACGCGGAAGTCTTTTGTATGCCGCAAGGTTATGATAAAATAAGCCTTGAGCAAAACGCCCTAGCCGTCGCGCAGTTTGCGATCAAACACGGGTTTAACTACTCCGATCGCCTGCACATCAGGCTTTGGGGCGCAAAAGAAGGGGTTTAAAGCCTAAATTTAGGCGGTGTTACCCGCATCTTTACGGCGCGAAACGGTAAAATTTAATAAACGGAGCTAAGATGATAATAAGAAAAATGTTTAAATTTGAAAACGCCCATATCGTTAGATTTTGTAGCTCAAAACGCTGCAAAACCAGTATCCACGGGCACTCTTATAGGGCTGAAATTTTACTGGAGTCAAATTTCCTCGATAACGCGGGAATGGTGTATGACTTTGGCCTGATGAAGCAGGGTATCGGCTGCATCATCGATAGCTTTGATCACTGCACGACGATATTTAGCGGAGATAGTGCCGAATACAAAAACGATCTCAAAAAGCACTCCGCGCGCTGGATCGAGATCCCGCTAAATCCCTCTGCAGAGCAGTTTTGCAGGATATTTTTCGTGATGATAGATAGGCTTTTAAAAGCCACTCAGATGCAAAACGGCGAGCGCGAAGTGAAGCTTCACAGCGTCATCGTCCACGAGACCGACACGGGCTACGCGCAGTGCTTCAGAGACGATGCGTATAACGCCAAAATGGGCGAGGTAAATTTAAACGAGGTCATCTTTTCCGAGGGCGTGAGAGCCGAGTGGGAGGATGCGGAGCTGTTTGAGAAGATCAAACTAGGCAAAAAAATAGTAAATCCAAAGGAGGTCTAGCGCAAATGAGGAAAATTCTTGCGATTTTGACGCTGACGGCTCTAATCTTTAGCGGCTGCGAGGACGAAAAAAGCTCGCCTGAACTAGATCTAAACGAAACCGTCCCCAGCGACGTACCTATCGCACAAAGCGACGCAAACGTGAGTATCGACGAAAATATGCCGCCGGAACCGGTGCCTGAAAAATGAAATTTAACGAACATCTATCAGAGCTCTACGAGCTAGCGCGCTCTATACATATCGGGCTTGCCTTTATACTTTTGGCGCTTGTCGCGGCGCACTTTTGCCTGATAAATTTCGGCGTAAATTCGCCAGCCTACGCTAAACGCATCAGGCTATTTTTGCCCACCTACTACTCGTTTTTGGCCGCGATGATGCTTACGGGACTGCTTTTGATGAGCGTTTTTTACTTTTATCTGGGCCTCAAGGCTCTTGTTATGATCGCGGTTTGGATGCTGCTTATCGGGCTTGGAGCGATGGAGTTTAAGCAGCTAAAAAAGGCGATGAAAACTAAAAATTTTGCCGCTTTTAGAGCCAAAATGCGCCTAAAAATTGCGGCTGATTTTGTTTTGATACTAATTGCAAGCGAGGTAAGATGAAATTTTTATATTCAAAAGAGGCAAAAAACGAGCAAATAAGGCTTGATGGAGAGTCGTTTTTACATCTGAAGGCGCGGCGCGCGAAGGTAGGCGAGCACATCGACGTACGAAATTTGACCGACGGACAAAACCACATCTATGAAATCGTAAATTTAGATAAAAGGGGTGCGGAGCTAAATTTGATATTTTCGCACGACGTGGAAGCGCGAAATAGCGATCTAACGCTAGCCTGGGCCGTCGTCGATCCAAAAACGATCGAAAAAACGCTACCTAGTTTGAACGAAATGGGCGTAGCTAAAATCATATTTTTTTACGGCGAGTTTTCGCAAAAAAACTTTAAACTCGATTTTTCGCGGCTAGAGCGCATTTTGATAAGCTCGTGCGAACAGTGCGGGCGAAACGATTTGATGAAATTTGAAATTTACAAAAGCCTGGACGAGCTGGTCAAATTTTACCCAAACGTCGCTCTTATCGACTTTGAAGGCGAAAATCTAGAGGACTACTCGGGCAAGGAAATTTTAGCGATCGGCCCCGAGGGAGGATTTAGCGGGAGCGAGCGAGAGGCGGTCGCCAAAAAATACGGACTGAGAGCAAAAAATATTTTGCGCTCGCAAACGGCGATTTTAGGCATAGCGGCTAAAATTTTGATTTAAATTTGATTTTTTACGAAGTTTTTTGTATAATCTCGCCTTACTTTAAATGAAAATTAAAAAATCAGACGATAAAAGGATAAAATGATGAAAAAAGAAATTCATCCGGAATTTGTTGAGTGCAAAGTAACTTGCGCTTGCGGCAACACCTTCACTACGAAGTCAAACAAAAGTGAGATCAGAGTGGATATCTGCTCAGAGTGCCATCCGTTTTTTACGGGCAGCGAAAAGATCGTAGATAGCGCGGGCCGCGTCGATAAATTTAAGAAAAAATATAACTTAAAATAATCCTTTGCTATATTTCGTTCCTACGCCGATAGGAAATTTAAGCGATATCTCGCTTCGCGCTTTGAGCGTTTTGCGCGAATGCGAGATACTCTTTTGCGAAGATACCAGAGTTGCAAAATCTCTCATAAACCTGCTAAATACGCGTTTTGACGCAAATATAAACATCCAAAAATTTATCCCGCTACACACGCATAACGAAGATGAAATTTTATCCAAAATCGAGCTTGAGATTTTTGATAAAAACGTCGCGTTTTTAAGCGATGCGGGCATGCCGGGCATCAGCGATCCTGGAGCCGCGCTCGTAAATTTCGCGATAAAAAACGACATCGTATACGAAGTGCTGAGCGGATCAAATGCCGCGCTCTTAGCCGTCGTCGCAAGCGGTCTTTGCGAAAAAGAATTTTGCTTTCTAGGATTTTTGCCAAACAACGGCAAAGAACGAGCCGCAGCGGTGCAAAATGCGCTAAATTCGCCGTTTCCCGCAGTCATCTACGAAAGCCCAAAACGTATACTTTCGCTTATTTTAGACTTTGCCAAACTTGAGCCGGATAGAGAAATTTTTGCCATAAAAGAGGCGACGAAGAAATTTGAAACCAAATTTAGAGCCGCGGCAAGTAATCTGGCAAAAAAGTTGCAAGAGTCGAATCTAAGCGGCGAGTGGTGCGTCGTAGTGCAAAAAAATCCAAATTTTACCTCAGAAAAAATCACTCAAAACGATATTTTAGAACTTGAAATTTCGCCTAAAGCCAAGGCCAAACTCATAGCAAAAATTACTGGCAAAAGCGCTAAAGAAATTTACTCCGAACTTGCTCGCTAAAATCGCATACGGACTTAGCAAAGGGCGAAATTATCTAAAAATTTAGCTAAATTTTACCGATTTTTAGCTATTATCAGGCGATGATAATATACGGTAAACAGCTATTTTTGCACATCATAAAAAACTATAAAAAAAACGTCAAAACGGTCTATCTCGCCAAAGAGTGCGACAAGGCGCTATTTTCGCAGATCGTAGGCGTCGGCGCGCCGATAAAACGCGTAGATAACCAAAAAGCTCAAGCTCTCGCGCGCGGCGGCAACCACCAAGGTTTTTTAGCCGAGGTCGAAGAGTTTGAGTTTAAGAGTATCGACGAGATAAAAAAACAAAATTTTATAGCGGTTTTATACGGACTTAGCGATGTCGGCAACATCGGCGCCATCGTCAGAACAGCGCATGCACTCGGCTGCGGAGGCATCGTCGTCGTCGCTAAAAATTTAGCGATGGAAGGCATCCTGCGAGCTAGTAGCGCAGCGGCTTACGAGGCAAACATCGCTCTTGTAGAAGACGGCCTTAGCTTGCTAAACGAGCTAAAACAAGTCGGATTTAAAATTTACGCCACGGCAAGCGGCGGTAAAAACGCCCACGAGGTTAAATTTAGCCAAAAAGTAGCGCTCGTGATGGGTACCGAGGGCGAAGGTTTGCACAAAAAAGTCCTTGCCAAAAGCGACGAAATAATAGGAATAAAAATGAAAAACGACTGGGACAGTCTAAACGTCTCGGCTGCGTTTGCTATACTTTGCGATAGGATGATAAATGAATGACATAAGTTTGCTAAAAGAACTGGGGCTTAGTGAAGTCGCTAGAAGAACTCATATCGAAGCCGAATACCTAGGCTACATCGCCGATAAAAATTTTGAGAAATTAGCGCGCTTTAACGTTAAAGGCTTCGTTAAAATTCTAGAGCGCGAGCTAGATATAGACTTTACGCAATGGATGAGCGAGTATGATGCTTTTATGGCCGAGCACGAGGGCGAGCTAAAGCACAAAACCATAACCATATCGCCTAAAATACCGGCCTATACCGCAAGCGAAAAATCCCCTTACGGCGGTATGTTAGGCGGTATCGTTACCATTTGCGCGATAGGTGCTTTAGTATATTTTTTCGAGCCTCAAAAATATATCGGCGATCTCTCAAGCCTCTTTGAAGACAAGAATAAAAGCGTGACCTACTCCGATGCGACGACCGTGCGGCAAGCCGCCAAAAACCTGGACGCCATTAAAGACGCAAATATCACGGTCAGCGTGTCGTCCTCTCCCTCTACAAAGGCGCAAGACGAGCTTAGCAATAGCGAAGAAAACGTCTCAAATCTGGCTATACCTAACGCCGCTCAACCTCTACCCGAGATAAACGTAACCGTCGCGACGGTCGCGCAGCCAAAACCTATAGAGCAAAATACAGGTCAAAATTTGCAACCTACCGAGATGTCAAATAAAACCGAGCAAAATATAACCGCTACCGTTTCATCCACGCCTAAAACCGGCGATATATACGAACTAAACGGACTTAGCGAGATAAAAATCATCCCTCGTAAAAAAGTATGGCTTGGGGTGATAAACCTAGACGACAATAAAAAACGCTCGCTAAACGCTTCAAATCCGGTCGCTATCGAGATAGGTAAAAAGCAGCTCGTCGTTACCGGACACGGCGAGGTAAATTTAGAAATCGGTGAGCAAAATATCAAATTTAGCGGCGACAACCCAAAGCGCTTTCTAGTCGAAAAAGATAAAGTAACCCCGCTTTCATTTGATGAATTCGTAGCGCTTAACAAAGGCAAATCGTGGTAAAAAAGCTCCAACTTTTAGCCCTTAGCGCGGTCTTTTGTTTTGCGGGCAGCGTGGCGGATATAGCAGGCGGATTGCTCGGTCAAAATAGCGCAAAATCGACCCAGCTCTTTGGCGACGGCTCGGCATATCTAAACGCAAACGGCAAGCCCGACATCGCCAAAATTTCAAACGTCCTAAAATCAAATTCGCTCCTACGCCTATCCTACAAGCAAAACGTAAAAGTAAATATCAAATTTATCTCGCGTCAAAATAATCCTTTGCTTCTCATGAAAATCGCCAAAGATGCCCTAAACGGACTAGGCTATAACGACATCTTAACGAGCGAATTTTCTAGTGTCGGCGGTGCGACTTGGGGAGTAACCGTAGATACTAAATTTATTCCTGATCCAGGCTCGCTATACTCTGCCTTTAAAGAAAGCGGCACCGAAATAACGGATATAAACAGGGCCGGCGAGTTATCCTACGAGTACGTCATCGACGCGTCAAATTCGTCGATCAATCAAACCCCGGTACCGTTTTCGCAGCAGGTTCAGCTCTCAAAACCGCTTGAGCCCTATCTCATCGACATTAGCGGCGCAAAAGTCGCCGCCATAGGCGCAGACGGGGAGGATCGCTGGTCGGCTATCGTGAGAATTTTGGATAAAAATTTAAATTTACTCGAGGAAAAACGAAGCGACAAGGCTATAAATAGCCTAAAGGTTTCCTTTCCGCAAAACGCAAAATATCTAATGATCGACGATGCGGTCAGTCTAGAAAATATCAAACGAGGGCTCAAAATCTACCTAGAATAAGGAAAAATTTATGTTTGACGAGATTAGATTTAATACGATTGAAAGACTTCCAAACTACGTATTTGCCGAGGTAAATGCCATAAAAATGGCCGCACGCCGAGCGGGCGAGGATATCATCGACTTTTCCATGGGAAACCCTGAAGGTCGCACGCCTCAGCACATCGTCGATAAACTCTGCGAAAGCGCTCAAAAAGACAAGACTCACGGCTACTCGGCAAGTGCCGGCATATACAAACTGCGCCTAGCCATCTGCAACTGGTATAAGCGCAAATACGGCGTAAATTTAGATCCAGACACCGAGGCCGTCGCCGTTATGGGCAGCAAAGAGGGCTTCGTGCATCTAGCTCAAGCGATAGTAAATCCGGGCGACGTCGCCGTAGTGCCCGATCCCGCATATCCGATCCACACGCAGGCGTTTTTATTCGCCGGCGGTAGCGTGGCAAAAATGCCGCTAAAATACAACGATAAATTCGAGCTTGACGAAAATAAATTTTTCGAAGACCTGCTTCACACTATCCGCTCAAGCTCGCCGAAACCTAAATACGTCGTCGTAAATTTCCCGCACAATCCTACGACCGTAACCGTGCAAAAGAGCTTTTATGAGCGGCTAGTCGCGATGAGCAAGCAAGAGCGCTTTTACGTGATCTCGGACATCGCCTACGCGGACCTTACTTTTGACGGATACAAAACGCCGAGCATATTTGAAGTAGAAGGCGCAAAAGACGTTGCAGTCGAGTGCTACACGCTATCAAAAAGCTACAATATGGCGGGCTGGCGAGTCGGATTTTTATGCGGAAACAAGCGCCTTTGCGCCGCTCTTAAAAAGATAAAATCATGGGTTGATTACGGTATGTTTACCCCGATCCAAGTCTCCGCCACCGTCGCGCTAGACGGCGATCAAAGCTGCGTCGAGGATATCCGTCAAATTTACGAAAAACGCCGCGACGTGATGCTAGAAGCCTTTGCAAGTGCCGGCTGGGAGATGCATAAGCCAAGCTCGAGTATGTTTATCTGGGCAAAAATCCCGCCGCAAGTCGGAAACATCGGCAGCCTCGAGTTTTCCAAACAGCTGCTTACTAAAGCAAGCGTCGCGGTAAGCCCGGGCATCGGCTTTGGCGAGGGCGGCAACGACTATGTGCGACTTGCTCTCATCGAAAACGAAAATCGCATCCGTCAAGCGGCGAGAAACGTCAAAAGATATCTGAAAGAATTTGCATGAATATAGCCATTTTAGGCGTCGGCACGGTCGGAGAAGCCGTAGCTAAAATTTTACTCCAAAACAAAAAACTAATCACAGCAAGATGCGGCGAGGAGATAGTTCCCCTCATCGGCGTCGTTAGAAATTTAAACAAAAAAAGAGACGTCGCCATCCCTCTCACAGACGATATGGATAGCGTCCTGAAGCGCGACGATATCGACGTTTTCGTCGAGCTTATGGGCGGCGTCGAGGAGCCCTTTAGGGTCGTTAGTAAAATTTTAGAGCGCAAAAAAGCCGTCGTAACGGCAAACAAGGCGCTACTAGCCTATCACCGCTATGCCTTGCAAAATTTAGCGCAAAACACTCCATTTGGCTTCGAGGCTAGCGTCGCGGGCGGCATACCTATCATCAGAGCCCTTCGCGAGGGCCTTAGCGCAAATCACATCCTAAGCATCAACGGGATTTTAAACGGCACGAGCAACTACATCTTAACCTCGATGATGAGTAAGGGGTCAAATTTCGCGGACGCGCTAAAAAAAGCCCAGGAGCTAGGCTACGCCGAGGCCGATCCGACATTTGACGTCGGAGGCTTCGACGCGGCGCATAAGCTACTGATCCTAGCCAGCATCGCATACGGCGTGCACGGCAACCCCGAAGACATCCTAATAGAAGGCATCGAAGGCATCACGCCTGAGGACATCTTTTTCGCCAACGACTTCGAGTACGTCATCAAACTGCTCGCTATCGCCAAAAAAACCGGCGACAAGGTCGAGCTGCGCGTACATCCGGCGCTAGTACCCAAAGATAAAATGATAGCTAAAACAGACGGCGTAACAAATGCCGTGAGCGTAGTGGGCGACGCGGTCGGAGAGACGATGTTTTACGGTCCGGGCGCTGGCGGTCCGGCTACGGCTAGCTCGGTTATCAGTGACCTGATCGACATCGCCAGGGATGGCAAATCTCCGATGCTAGGCTACAAGGCGCCGTTTGAGCTAAATGCGCTTGAGCTTTTAGATCCGAGCGAAATTTGCACGAAGTATTATTTTAGGCTTAGAGTCGAGGACAAAGTCGGCGTGCTGGCTAAAATCACGAATTTAATGAGCGAAAACAACCTCTCTATCGATAGCCTGCTGCAAAAACCGAAGGACGAAAGTCCGTATGCGACGCTATTTTTCACGACTCACGCGAGCGTGGAAAAGGACGTGAGGCGCACTATGGAGATTTTGCGAGAGCAAGAGTTCGTAAAAGAAAAACCTTTTATGATGAGGATAGAAGAGTAAAATTTGGGGCTTAAGGCGTATCTTTTCGGCAAAAGCTCGGAGGATTTGGCGTGCGAGTTTTTGCTAAAAAACGGCTGCGAGATACTCGCTAGAAATTTTAGCTCTAAATTCGGCGAGATCGACGTCATCGCTAAAAAAGACGGCGTTTTGCGCTTCGTCGAAATCAAAGCTACGCAGGGCGACTATGAGGCCGAGTATCGCCTCACGCCCGCTAAATTTAATAAAATTTTAAAAACTATCGATTTTTATCTGCTGCAAAACGGCGCTAACGCCGATTTTCAGGTCGATTTGATCGCGATAAAAAAGAGCGAGATAAAGTGGATAGAAAATATTAGTTTGTAAAAATTCTTATTTAGCTAAAATTTAAATACTTTCGTGTATAATTACGACTATCTTTAAAAAGGAGAATAAAATGGGAAAATACATAGAACTAACGACTGCGAATTTCGACGTCGTCAAAGAGGGCGTTGCGCTAGTAGATTTTTGGGCGCCTTGGTGCGGACCTTGCCGTATGCTTGCTCCGGTCATCGACGAGCTAGCTGAGGAGTTTGAGGGCAAAGCTAAAATTTGCAAAGTAAACACCGACGAGGTGCAAGACCTAGCCGTAGAATTCGGCATCCGCTCGATCCCTACGATTTTGTTTTTCAAAAACGGAGAGCTAGTCGATCAGCTAGTAGGCGCGCAATCAAAGCAAGTCCTATCCGATAAGATAAATTCGCTTCTTTAATGGTTTTTAGACGAGGAGGAAGCCTGCTTCCTCTTACCTCCGTTTTTGCGTCCTTTATCGGTGCAGCGCTGGTAGCAGGCGTATTTGCTTACAATAATTACAGATTTTCGCAGTATAAATTCGTAAATTTTAACGAGCTGATTTTTTATGAGCAGGCTCAAATTTTCGCACCGCAAGACGATAAATTTTTACTCGTGGTTTTTAGCTCCAACCAATCAGATTGGAAGGAAATTTTAAAAACTTCAAGCAAGGATTTAAAAATCGTCGCCGTGGACTTGCTCCAAAAACGCGCACCCAGCGAGGGAAATATAAATTTCGTCGCTTCGGATATAAATACGATTTTAAAGCTGATGCATGTCCTAAATATCACGTCTTTGCCCGCTAGCGTGGAGCTAAAGGCGCAAAAGGGCGGCATTTATAAACAAGATTCGAAAATAAATAAAATTTAAAGGAAGAAATATGTTAGATTTAGCGATCATCGGAGGCGGTCCTGCCGGACTTAGCGCGGGACTTTACGCCACTCGCGGCGGACTAAAAAACGTCGTAATGTTTGAAAAAGGAATGCCCGGCGGCCAGATTACGAGCAGCTCCGAGATAGAAAACTATCCCGGTCAAAAAGCACCGGGCGAGAGCGGTATCGACTTCATGAGTACGTGGGTCGCGCAGTGCACGCATTTTGGCCTAAAGCACGAGATGGCGGGCGTTGAGCGCGTGGTAAAAAATTCAGACGGCAGCTTCACGGTCAAGCTTGAAGGCGGCAAAGAAGAATTCGCCAAAGCAGTCATCGTAGCCACAGGTTCTACTCCGCGCCGCGCGGGATTTGCGGGCGAGGACGAGTTTTTCGGCAGAGGCGTGAGCACCTGCGCGACCTGCGACGGATTTTTCTATAAAAACAAAGAAGTAGCTGTCCTAGGCGGCGGCGACACGGCGATCGAGGAGGCCCTATATCTAGCCAACATCTGCTCGCGCGTCTACGTCATCCACCGCAGAGACGAGTTTCGCGCTGCTCCGGTGACGCTAGAAAAGGCTCGCGCTAACGCCAAAATCGAGTTTATCACGAGCGCCACGATCAAGCAAGCTTATGGCGACAAAGCAGGTCTTGCAGGCCTAATCATAAACACGAAAGATGGCGAGCGCGACCTAAAAGTGCCTGGCGTTTTCGTATTTGTCGGACTTAACGTAAACAACGACGTCCTTCGCCAAGAAAACGGCGAGTTTTTGTGCGATATGGAGGCAGGCGGCCAGGTTAGCGTCGATCTAAAAATGCAAACTAACGTGCATGGGCTATTTGCCGCGGGCGACATCAGAAAAGATGCGCCAAAACAAGTCATCGTGGCCGCAGGAGACGGCGCAGTAGCGGCCCTTAGCGCGCTTAGCTATATCGAGAGCTTACACTAAGATTTCTCAAATTTAGCCGAGCTTTTCGGCTAAATTTTCTCTTTTTATCTCAATTTTTTCAAATTTACCGAGTTTTGCTTTGTTCTTTCAAATTTTGCGGCGATCCAAACCCGTCCCTTTTTGATTTGATTTTTCGGTTTATATTTTTACCCTGCCCCCAAATTCACTCAAATTTAACCGCCATTTGGCTAAGATTTCGTAAATTTAATCATGAGCAAAAAGGATCGAATTTGCAAACCCTACTTAAAATCCTAAAAAACATCATCAAAGGCATATTTTATATAGCCGTCTTTCTGGGGCTTTTTATCCTAGCGGTTAGGTTTGAAGTCGGCTCAAAATCAAAGTCGGTCTCCTCTAGTTATACCGTAAACCAGGACACTAAAATAGACCCGAACTCCGAGCTAGCTAAGTACGTAACACAAGAGGAGATAGACGACTTTGGGTTTAAGTGCGCAAATATCGTTTGCGACGAGGAGAAAAACGCTACGCTCGTGCCTTTAAGAGCCGCTCTTGATAGAAAAGATACCGATTTCGTAGTTAAATTTATAAAAGATAACAACCTAACCGCCGACGTTAGCATGAGGGATAAAAGAACGCCGCTGATGTATAGCTCTTTTAGAAACGACGTAAATACCTCTAATGCTCTAATAAATTTAGGAGCCGATATAAGGGCTAAAGATAGATTCGGCTTGTCTCCTATGGCTTACGCCATTATGTTAAACTCCGTTGATACCGCCAAAATACTACTGGAAAAAGGGGTTAAATTTGAAGAGGTGGAGTATGTGGCGTATTTTATACTAAACTCAAATAGCTACGGATGGATGTCGTCGCTAATAATAGACGGTAACGACATAACTATAAACTATACGATAGACCCGGATCATCCTGGACGATACCCTGATACTGACATAAATAATCCAGCCTGCGTCGAAACTTGTGATGGCGACAAGGTAGAGCCGTTTAAATACGTAGTCTCAAAAAACCTACCCCAAATGGCAGAACTAATGCTAAGCAAGGGGTATAAACCTAAAGAGTTTAAAATGGGAAGCGGACTACAAGGCATAAAAGACGAAGAGAAAAATAGGCCGTTACAGCTAAGCGGCTGGGCTATCCTAGATGACTACGAAGACTACGAACCTATGCTTGACGTCTTTATAAAATACGACCTACCAAATGCCCCCACTAAGGATCAGCTAAAGGAGGCGTATGGGGTGTGCTATGATAAATTAAAATCTTTTACGAAAGAAAAAGAGAAATACATCTATGAAATGAATAAAGGCAGAGATGAGGAAGGCGAAGAGAGATTACGCAAAAATGAGAAATATGATCACTTGTGTACCGAGTGCTTATATCATGAAGGTCTTTTGCAATACAAACCAAAGCCGATAGATCCAAAAATGGTAGAAACATTTGATAAAGATATAAATTTCTACGAACAACACTGTCCCGACGAAAATGCAACGTTTAAAGACGCTAAAGCTTTTATAGTATGGGCAAATGAAGAAAAAAGGCAATATGAAATAAGATGGTTTATATATAAAACCAAAAACAACCCAGCCAAGGTGATTTACATGGATAGAAACCAAAGTAAATCCGACCAGAGTGAAATTTACAAATAAATAGATAAAAGGAGATAAAACCGTCCAGCGAAAATTTGAGTTAAATTTGAGAGGATTTAACTCAAATTCCGTTTGACGAAGGGCAAATTTAGCTTCAAATTTAACAGTCCTTAGTCAAATCTAAAGCCAAATTTGCGCTCGTCGCCTGGGCAGCAAATCAAATTTACCGCCGAGGCTTAATTTACTTCGCCAAAGCGGGATTATTTACGCTTATCACGACGTTTTTCTCGTCCAGATAGAGCTTTGCCGCGTCTTTCACGTCCTGCTCGGTGAGCGCATTTACCGCCTTTTCATACTCGTCCAGGCTCAAAACCTCATCGCCAAAAACCAGCTCGCGCATGAGCGCGCGCGTCCAAAACTCGCCCTGAACGTAGGATTGGCGCATTTTTACGAGCGCAGATTTTTTGAAATTTTGCAGATAGCGTTTGACGTCCGCGCCGCCTTTTAGCTCGGCGACGTTTGATTTTATCTCGCCCAGCACGGCGTTTACGTTATCAGGCGCAGCCGTAAAGCCAAAATGCGCGGTGAAGCTTTCGTACGGGTATTTTGCGAGATTCATATGCACGCCCAGGCCGTAGACCTGCCCGCGGTCCTCGCGCACGTCCTCGCGCAACATCATCGAAAGTACCGCAGATAGGGCGTTTACGCGCAGTAACTCCGGGCGCGAATACTTCACTTTTTCGTTTTTCATTATCATCGCGGCGTCGCTTCGCTGCGTGGTTTGGTAGCTTCGCTTAAACTCCCGCTCGCCAGAAATCGTCCTCACGCCGTCATCGACGAAGTTTTCACGCTGTGCGCGCGCGGGTAAATTTGCCAGATATTTTTGTAAAAGCGGCTCGGCTGCGGTCAAATTTAGATCGCCGACCACGATAAAATCATACGAAGCCGCGTTGGTAAATTTATCCTTCACTATCTTTTTTACGTCGTTCATCTGCAGTTCGTTTATGTCCGCGGCCTCGAGCGGGTTTGTTCGCGGGTTGTTTTCGTAGAAAAATCTCGCAAATTCGTCGCGAAATTTGCGCTCGGGCAGATTTTTGGTTTTTTCCAGCTTTTCAAGTTCGTTGATTTTTGTCTTTTTTAGCGCGTTTTCGTCAAATCTAGGCTCGCTAAACTCCAAAAACAGCGCGCGCAAAAGCCACTCAAAGTCCGCGCTAGCCGAGCTTGCGCTGTATCCTTGCGAAAGCTGATCGATAAATTTGCTATAGCTTAACTGCTTGCCGCTTAGGATTTTAGCCAGGTCGTAGTTGCTAAACTCCCCCGCCCCGCTCTCGTTTGAGACCTCTACTGCTAGCGCGCCCTGCTTTGGTGTGGCTAAATTTGACGTGCCGCCGCGACTCACCGCGCTTAGCCAGACGACGTCTTTTTTGGTTTTTACCTCCTTAAATGCGACGCGCGCGCCGTTTGGCAGCTCGTAAAGGTAAAAATCAAGCTTTTCGTTATGCTTTTTTGAGACGAAATTTTTTGGCTTTAGCGCTCCGTAGTCGAAAAGCTCGCTCTTTGCCTGATTTGCGGCTAGCGTGTCGTATGGCTTTGCCTCCGCCCAAATTTGATCAAATTTAGCCTCGTTTAGCTTTGCTCCTTTGGCGCTAATTACGTTTAAGATTTTTGCGTCGATACCGAGTATCCGCCTAAATTCGGCGTTTACCTCCTCAAGGCTAATGTCCTCAAGTAGCGCCAAAGTAACGTCGCGCAGGTCTTTGTCGCCCAGCAGCACGCCGCCAATCCTAGTCGTCTCCTCGATATTTGCCGCGACCGCGCTCGAGCGCTTGTTGCCCGCTTGCAGATAGGCATTTTTAGCCGAGTTTATAAAATCTTTTTTCACGCTTTCAAAGTCCGCCTCGCTAAAGCCGAATTTCTGCACGCCCTTTAAAACGCCCGCCAGATCGCTAAGCGCGCCGCTAAAATCATCATCCACGGCGTTTATCTCAAAGGCGTAAAGCACGTTTTGATCCTCGATTATCGGCGAGTAAAATCGCCCGCGTAGAGCTAAATTTCGCTGCTCATATATCATCGCGACTAGGTCTGAGACGTAGTTTGCGAGTAAATTTTGCCTGAGCCTTTGTATCTCGCCGTCAAATTTGTACTTTTGCGTAAAGATCAAATTTAGCGAGTTTAGCCCGATCTCTGCCGAGTCGTAGTTGTTTACGCTAAAGCCGCTTTTTATAGGGATAGTTTTACCCGGGCTCGCATAGTCGTTCGTGTTTTTTGCCGAGCTAAAGCTTTGCTTTATCATCTCCTCGATGCGCTTTTTATCAAAGTCGCCGACTGCGATAAATTTCATAAATCTAGGCTGATACGTCCGTTCGTAAAAGCCCTTTATGGTCGCTACGTCGACGTTTTTTACGATATTCATATCGCCGATGGGCGATCTTTTGGCGTAGATGCTATCGCCGTATAGCTCTGGCACGCGGTTTTTGATGTAAAATCTATACGCGGGCGTGTTTCTAGCGCGCTCCTCCTCGACGATGATGCCGCGCTCTTTATCCAGCTCGGCCGCGTCAAAGCTCACGCCGTCGATCCAGTCGCGAAAAACGCGGAAAACGTCCTTTAAATTTTGCTCGCTTACGTGGATTTCTAGTAGATAGCCCGTCTGATCGTAGCTAGTCTGCGCGTTTAGATCCGCGCCAAAAGCCACTCCGAGGCTCTCTAGCTTTTTAACCAGCTCGTTTTTGCTAAACTCGCGGCTACCGTTAAAGGCCATGTGCTCGGTAAAGTGTGCCAACCCCAGCTCGTTTTCGCGCTCGTCGGTCGAGCCGATGTTTACGACTAGATAAAAATAGGCCGAATTTGCGGGCTGCTTGTTCTCTTTGACGTAGTATTTTAGGCCGTTTGCTAGCTCGCCGCTGATGATAGCAGCATCCTGGGTTAAATTTAGCTTTTGCGCGGTTTTATCTTTCGCCGTCAAATTTGACGCGCTCAAATTTGCGTCCGCCTGCTGCGTTTTGACAGCCTCTGCTATCGGTGCTTGCTTGGCCAAAACGCTCGCCACAAAAACGGCTAGAAATAAAAATAAAATTTTTCTCATCGTCGTCCTTTAAATTTAAAAAGCCGATTATATAGCGCGATTTTTAATATTTTTGCCCGCGCACAGCGAAATCGGCGGCCGTGCTAAATTTATTTTTTATGAAATTTATGCTAAATTTAGCCCAAATTTTAAAGGATAAATTTTGGTAAAAATAGGAATCCACGGCGCAAGCGGCAAAATGGGACGCATGATCATAGAGTGCCTAAAAAACGAGCCAAACGCGAAACTTAGCGCGGCTTATACGATAGAGCCGCTTGACTTTGCGTTTCCCCAGGGCGTCATCCTCACGGATAAATTTGACGAGCTTTTCGCAAACTGCGACGTCGTTATCGACTTTACGATCAAAGAGGGCGCGATAAATCTGCTAAACTACGCTCGCACCGACCCAAAACCGATAGTCGTTGGCACGACGGGTCTTGGCGAGGACGGCGCGAACCTGCTAAAGCTAGCAAGCGCGGCGATGCCGATACTTTACGCCACCAACATGAGCCTTGGAGTCGCGGTTTTAAACCGCTTGGCGGCGCTTGCCTCAAAGGCTTTGCGCGAATTTGACGCCGAGATCGTCGAGCAGCACCACAGACACAAAAAAGACGCTCCAAGCGGCACGGCGCTAACTTTGGGCGAGCGCGTAGCGGCGGCTAGAGGGCTAAATCTAAAAGACGTTTTGGTGACCGGTAGAGACGGGCTAGTCGGAGATCGCAGCAAGGACGAGATCGCGATCCTAGCGGTGCGAGGCGGCGACGTCGTGGGCAGGCATACGGTCGGATTTTACAACGACGGCGAGTTTATCGAGCTAAATCACACCGCAACTAGCCGTGCGACCTTTGCCAAAGGCGCGATAAAGGCGGCTATTTGGGTGGCGGGGCGAGAGAGCGGGCTGTACGGGATAGATGACTGCCTGGGATTGTAAAATAGGCGGCTTGGCTTTTTCTACTTACTTTGCGTTGAAATTTAATTTTCAAGCTCGGCAACCCACGCGGTTAGCCTACGCTTAAAAATTAAATTTCGCCTTAATTAAGCGAAAAATCCTGCGCCTTATCATTTTGCGTTCAAATTTTTGATAATTAAATTTTAGCATGAGAGGCAAAGTATCGCGAGATGATTTTTGGGGTTGCGCAGAAATTTTCGTCCAAGACTAGACATGTAGTCTGTCGCAGGGCGGAAATTTCAAGCTCCGCAAAAAGCGCTCGCGAGACGAGCCTCAAAAAGGAAAAATTAAAATGTGTGCGATAGTTGGAGTAATAAATTCTAAAGATGCGGCAAAAACGGCATATTATGCGCTATTTGCCATGCAACACCGAGGCCAGGAAGCAAGCGGCATCAGCGCATGCGAAAACGGCCGTATAGAAACCGTCAAAGGCCGCGGGCTAGTTACCGAAGTCTTTGACAAGACGAACCTCGAGAGTCTAAAAGGCGATATGGCGATCGGCCACAACCGCTACGCCACCGCAGGCAAAAACTCCGCCGCCGATGCCCAGCCCATCGCCGCGAACTACTCGCTAGGCCAAGTCTCTATCGTGCACAACGGCAACCTCGTAAACAAAGACGAAGTCCGCAGCGCGCTAATCGCCGAGGGCGCGATATTTCAGAGCAATATGGATACCGAAAATATCGTGCATCTCATCGCTAGAAGCCGCAGCGAACATCTACAAGACCGCATCATAGCGGCGCTAAAACAGATCAAAGGCGCCTACTGCCTACTCATCCAGTCGCGCCACAAAATTTTCGCCATCCGCGACCGTTGGGGCGTGAGACCGCTCTCGCTGGGGCGCCTAAAAGACGGCGGCTACATCGTAGCTAGCGAGACGTGCGCGTTTGATTTGGTGGGCGCGACCTTTATCCGCGACGTGGAGCCCGGCGAGATGCTGGTTTTTGAGCAAGGCAAAAGCGAGTTTGAGAGCGTGCGCCTTTTTGAAGCCGAGCCTAGAGTTTGCGCGTTTGAGTATATCTATTTCGCGCGCCCAGATAGCGTAATCGAGGGCAAAAGCGTCTACGAAGTACGCAAAAAAATGGGCGAAACGCTAGCTAAAAAAAGCAAGATTGGCGCTGACTTCGTCGTGCCGGTACCTGATAGCGGCGTGCCGGCGGCGCTAGGCTACGCAAACGCTAGCGGGACACCGTTTGAGCTAGCTATCGTGCGCAACCACTACGTCGGCCGCACTTTTATCGAGCCGACGCAAGAGATGCGCAACCTCAAGGTTAAGCTCAAGCTAAACCCGATGGCAAGCCTGCTCAAGGGCAAAAGCGTGGTCGTCGTGGACGATAGCATCGTACGCGGCACGACCTCTAAAAAGATCGTCGAGCTACTGCGTCACGCGGGCGCGAGAGAGATACATTTCAAAGTCGCCTGCCCCGAGCTAAAATACCCCGAGCGCTACGGTATCGATACTCCAAGCTTCGAGGAGCTCATCAGCGCAAACAAAACGCCCCAAGAAGTGTGTAAATTTATCGGTGCGGACAGCCTCGAGTTTTTAGACGTGGACGAGCTAGTTAGCAGCATCGGCAGCGAGCGCAAGTACTCGCTGGTTAGCTTTGACGGAGATTATTTTATCAAGTAAATTCGGCCTTTGCCGTTTCAAATTTGGCCTATTTAGGCAAATTTGAACTCTCCAAATTTGAGCGGCAAAACCCGCACCTTGAAAATGCGAATTTTTATTTTTGGCGTTTTTGTCTCAAATTTGGATTTTTGTTGATTTAAATTTGAGAAATTTGTGCACCAAAATTTCAAATTTAAATTTTAAAATTTGACTTTTGGGCGCCCTACTACGCAAAAATGAAAATATTTTATCAATATATAAGCAAACGTTGAATATAATTGCGAACTTTAACGTCACGGTAGCTCAGCTGGTTAGAGCGCTGGTCTCATAAGCCGGAGGTCGGGAGTTCAAGTCTCCCCCGTGACACCATAAATGCCCTATTTATCGGTATTTAAACCGCCTCTTTTGCAGTTTCCCTTTCTTTGAATTTTTTCTTAAACTATGGTACACTTTTGATAAAAAGTGGTACAGTTTTTTAAAACCTGCTATTTTACAAAAACATTCATATAAAATTGCTTTTGTTTTTCTTTGTTGCATTTTTAGTGGTACATTTAGTATGGGAGAGGTATTGAGGTATTGAGGTATTGAGGTATTGAGGTATTGAGGTATTGAGGTATTGAGGTAT
>CAUQMF010000023.1:0-22525 GCA_963518965.1 uncultured Campylobacter sp. | reverse complement strand
CCTGCGGAGCGAAAATTTTGCGAAATCTCGGAAAAGCGCTCGCGAGACAAGCCGCTAAAATAAAAATTAAAAGGAGAAAAAATGGCAGAGTATTACAACCTCATCAAGTACTTCCACTACTTGTGTTTCATCTCGTGGATGGCGTTTTTGTTCTATCAGCCGCGCCTCTACGTCTATCACGCGGAGAATATGGACAAGCCTGATTTCGTGCGCGTGGTTGAGGTGCAGGAGTACAAGATGTACCACTACATCGGCTGGGTCGCGCTGATCGGCACGTTTTTGACGGGCATTTTGATCATCGTCGCGATGCCTGAGCTTTTGCGCAGCGGCTACATGCACGTCAAGCTCACCGTCGTCGTTATCCTCGCGGCGTTTCATCTGGATCTTGGACGCTATATGGTGCAGCTGCGCGAGAAACGCTGTAAGAAAAGTGGCATGTTCTTTCGCGCTTACAACGAAGTGCCGACCATCGCGATGGTTATCATCATCTGGATGATGGTTTATAAGCCGTTTTAAACCGCGCTAAATACGCGCTCCGAGGCGGAGCGAACCTGCTTTTGCCTCGGGATTGCGAAGTCAAATTTATTCTTATATTTTTGAATTATATCTTGCAAATTAGGCGTATAAAATTGACGCCTAATTTTGATTTTATTCGATCAAATTTAGACCTTTACCGCATAAAAAGACAATAACCCAAAATTAAATTGCTAAAATTTAAAAATATCTCCGACCTCTACATCTAAAATTTTTGAAATTTTATAAATATGCTCAAGGTTAAAATGCTTATCATAGCGGCAACTCTCGCAGTTTGAGTAAAATGCGACCGACTTTATATCCATGCTTAAAGCCATATCAAGCTGGCTAATACCTTTATTTTCACGTAACTTGCGGACGTTTGTAGAAATTTGCAGATAGAAATTTCGTATCTCATCGACGCTAAAAAAAGCTAAATTTTCGCCCATTATTTTATCCTATAGGTAAAGTTAAACTTAAACTTTATTTAGATAAAATCTTCAAATCTATATCCTATAGGATAAATAATTTTAAAGGAGGCCAAAATGGCGGTAAATTTATCAAAGGGCGGTAGAGTTAGTTTGAGCAAAGAAGCTCCAGGGCTAAGCAAAATTTTAGTAGGACTTGGCTGGGATACGAATACTAGCGATACGGGAGCGGAATTTGACCTAGATGCGAGCGCGTTTTTAGTAGGAGCTTCGGGAAAAGTAGAAAACGAGAAGAATTTCGTCTTTTACAACAACCTAGTTAGCGCGGACGGCTCGGTAGTTCACACCGGCGATAACCGCACGGGCGAAGGCGAAGGCGACGATGAATCCATAAAAATAGACCTAGCTAAAATTTCGCCAAGCGTCAAAGAGATCGACATAGTCGTCACGATCCATGAAGCAGTCGCTAGAAGGCAAAATTTCGGTATGGTAAGAAATTCGTTTATGCGAATCGTCGATGAAAGAAGCGGCAAAGAGATAGCCAGATACGATTTAGAAGAGGACTTTTCTACCGAAACCGCAGTATCTTTCGGTAAAATATACTTTAAAGACAACGAGTGGCGTTTCGCAGCTAACGGAAGCGGTTTTAAGGATGGACTGGCCGGATTTTGTAGACAGTTTGGACTAGACGTATAGGGGCAAGCCATGGCGATAAATTTGGTCAAAGGACAAAAAATATCGCTCGCCAAAGACGACGGCGGGCATCTGCACAGTTTTTGCGTAGGAGCGAACTGGGGCGCCATAACCGAAAAAGGCTTTTTTAGAGATAAGATAAAGCCTGTGGATTTAGACTTAAGCGCTGCGATGTTTGACTCAAACAAACAGTTTTGCGATGTGGTCTATTTCGGTAAAAAATCAGCCCCGGGCGTATTTCACAGCGGTGATGACTTGGTCGGAGACGTAGGGGGCGACGACGGACTGGATAACGAAATAATCAGCGTCGATCTTAGCCGTTTAAACTCAAACGTAGAGCAAATATTTTTCGTACTAAATTCTTATAATCAAATCGACTTTGATAAAATTCCGTTTGCTAGCATTAGACTTTACGAAGGTACGCCCACACGCGTAAATAAAGTCTTTGCGTCGTATAATATCGTACGAGATAGCGCATTTGCATATAAGGTCGCGATGATTTTAGGCAAGCTGTATAAGCGAAACGGCGAGTGGAAATTTTCGGCTATCGGCGAACCTACGAGCGATAGAAAGCTTGATGAGCTGATATTAAATTCCGTAGTGAAGTACTTATGAAAATTTTATTTTTCTTAGCGGCTACGATTGCGATTTTAGGCGCATTTGAGATAGAGGGCGGTTACGAGATCCCGCCCTCGGCGCAAACTTACGGCAACGCACCCGTAATAAGCGATGCAATGATGCAAGAGTGCGTAAAAATTTACAACAAAGCGCTTGCGATAGAAAGAGCGTTAAATTCTACTTTCGTAAATCGGTATTCAAGCGAAGAGATAAATTTATACAATCAAAACGTCCGTATGCATTCGCAGCTCATAGACTGGTTTAATGCAAATTGCGCCGGCAAGCAATCATACTCGGCATGCAAAGCGGCGCAAGAGCTAAACCGCCAAAGAGGGCTTCCCGAGCAAAGCTGCGGGTATTAAGGAGAATTTTTGGATAATTTAGAATTTCAAACTGCGATCGTTTTTGTCATATTTGCCGCAGCGGCATTTGCGGTAGACTTTTTTGCGCATAAGAAGGACGAGAAGATATCGTTAAAGCAAGCTGCGCTCTGGTCTATATTTTGGATTGTCGTAGCTGCGGCATTTGGCGGATATCTGCATCTTGCCGTTAGTAGCGAGGCGGCGAGCCTATTTTTTTCAGGTTATATTTTAGAAAAGTCGCTTTCAATCGATAATTTATTCGTTATGGCGGCAATTTTTTCGTGGTTTAAAATTCCTGAAATTTATCGTCACAGAGTGCTGTATTTTGGCATTATAGGCGCGGTTGTATTTAGGCTAGTCTTTGTAGCCGTCGGAACGAGTCTACTTGGGATTTCTCCGTGGATGGAGTTTATTTTTGCTATCATGGTAGCTTATAGCGCGGTAATGATGATGAAAAAGGGCGATGATAGCAAAAAGATAGAGGACTACTCAAACCATCTAGCTTACAGGGCGGTTTATAGATTTTTCCCGGTATTCCCACGCCTTTTAGGACACAGTTTTTTTGTGAGAAACCAAGAAATTTCGACTCAAATTTCAGCAGACGAAAAGGCAAAACTGCAAAATCAAATTTCCAAACTAAACGCCAAATGGATAGCTACGCCGCTATTTTTGTGCCTTTGCGTTATAGAACTTAGCGATGTTATGTTTGCTTTTGATAGCGTTCCGGCCGTCATCGCCGTTAGTAAAGATCCGCTTATCGTTTATTCGGCGATGATTTTTGCGATTTTGGGACTTAGAACGCTTTACTTCGTACTAGAAGCGCTAAAAGACTACTTGGCGTATTTAGAAAAAGCCGTTATAGCGCTTTTGTTTTTTATTGCAGCAAAGCTCGCCCTAAACGCGTCGGCACATATCTTTCATCACGGATTCGAGATTTCGGCGCAGGCTAGCTTGTGGGTCATTTTGGCCGTTTTAGGCGTCGGGATTTTTGCTAGTTTATTTAAAGCAAAATAGCCACGAACTGATTTGACGACAATTTATAAATTTGCCCGCCTAGCTCAAGGCTAAATTTGATAAATTTAGCCCGAGCGATAAAAGCGCCAAGGCGGCAAGCAGAGTTAAATTTTAGCCTTTTTTATCGCCTGCGCCAGATCGGCGATTAGGTCGTCTGCATTTTCTACGCCGATAGCAAGGCGCAGCAGATTAGGCTTTATGCCGATTTTGTCTTGCAGCTCTTTAGGGTATGATTCGTGCGTCATGGATGAGGGCTGGCAGATGAGGCTCTCTACGCCGCCAAGACTTACCGCTAGATCGAAAAGCTCTAGAGATTTAGCAAAAATTTTATAGTCGTATTTTTCGTTTAGCTCCAGCGATATAACCGCGCCGATATCGCTTGCTTGGCGGGCTTGGATCTGCTTTTCTAGCTGCGAGTACGATCCCGCGTAATGCACCGCGTCTACCGCTTCGTGCGATTTTAAAAATTCGATGATTTTATGCGTATTTTGCGTCTGGCGATCAAAGCGCACGCTAAGGGTTTTAAGGCCTCTTATCAGATAATAAGCGTCCATCGGGCTGATTATGCCGCCAAAGGTATTTCTGGCAAATTTTATCTTTTCGGCTAGCGCATCGTCGTTTACCGTGACGATGCCAGCGATCGCGTCTGCGTGTCCGCCGATGTATTTCGTCGCGCTATAAACTACGATATCTACGCCAAAATCAAAAAGCTTTTGATAATAAGGCGTTAAAAAGGTATTATCGGCAATCACTAGGATGCCTCTTTTGTGCGCGATGTCTGCGATACGGCGGATGTCGGTCACGCGTAGCAGCGGATTTGAGGGCGTTTCGATAAATATCGCTCTCACGTTCTCTGCGATATCTTTTTCCTCTAATAAATTTAAATCGTCCACCGCCTCGTAGCTTATGCCCTGCGACGCAAAGACGTTGCTAACGTAGCGGAAAGTGCCGCCGTAGACGTTGTTGTTTAGCAGCACCTTATCGCCCGTTTTTAGCAGGCTAAAAGCCGCTGCCGTCGCCGCCATTCCCGAGCCGAAGCTAAAAGCGTATTTGCTGCCCTCTACCTTAGCAAAAAGCTCGTCAAACGCCTGTTTAGTCGGATTTGCGCCGCGCGAGTAAGCAAACTCGCCAAAGCCGTCTAGCCCCTCTTGCACGAACGTCGTCGCCAGATAAACGGGCGGCACGACGGCTCCAAAAGGGTTATGCTTGGCCTCGATGCCTTTTACGATTAGCGTGTCTAGTTTCATTTTCTCTCCTTAAATTTATCGCTAAAATTTCAAAAATCTTATATCCATCGCCGAGATAAAGCTCATTATACGCTCGTTTCGGCTAGCGAAAAATCTCTCCGCATCGCCGTCAAACGCGATCTTGCCTTTATCCAAAAACAAAATCCTATCCGCGACTTTGCGAGCGAAATTCATATTATGCGTGACGATGACGAGGGATTTTTTCTCTCTGGCTAGAGCTATGACAACTTTTAGCACCTCGGCTTCCAGCTCCGGATCTAGCGCGCTAGTCGGCTCGTCTAGCAGCAAAAACGACGGATCCATCGCTAGCGCCCTAGCTATCGCCACGCGCTGACTCTGACCGCCAGAGAGTCTGTTTGGATAGGCGTTTTGCTTATCCGCCATGCCAACCTTGCCCAGTAGCTCGAGGGCTTTATTTATCGCCGTTTGCTCGTCGGCACCAAGCACCTGCGTCGGTCCTTCGATCACGTTTTGCAAAACCGTTAGGTGCGGAAAGAGATGAAACCCCTGAAACACCATCCCCGTTCGCCTGCGAAAGGGCAGTAGCTCTTTTGGCGAAATTTTGCCACCGAATTTTATCTTCTCGCCGTCTAGCTCCAGCTCGCCTTCCTCGGGGATTTCGAGTAAATTTATGCAACGAAGCAGGGTTGATTTACCAGATCCCGAAGACCCCACGATCACCGTAGTTTGCCCATCTGCGATCTCTAGGTCGATGCCCTCTAGCACCTTTTGTTCGCCAAAGTTTTTGGTTAAATTTTTAAATTTTATCGCCATCACACGTACCTTGATGTTCGTTTTTCTAGCTTTCCTTGCAAAAAGGTAAGCAGCGTGCAAACGACCAAATAAATAAGCGCAGCCAGCACGTAAAGCAGCAGCGGCTCATACGTGCGAGCGGCTATGCGCTGGGCGACCATAAACATATCCACCATCGTTATGGAAGCGGCCAGCGAGGTGTCTTTAACTAACCCGATGAAAGTATTTGATAGCGGCGGCAGCGATATACGCACGGCCTGAGGCGCGATGATACGACGTAAAATTTGCGCGTGCGTCATACCTAGTGAGGTCGCCGCCTCCCACTGCCCCTTAGGCACCGATAGGATCGCCGCCCTCACCGACTCGGACGCGTAGGCGCCGACGTTTAGGCTAAAAGCGATGATCGCCGCGCTCCACGTATCAAGCGTAACGCCGATAGAAGGAAGCCCGAAAAATACGATAAAAAGCTGCACTAAAAGCGGCGTGCCGCGAAATATCCAAACGTAGCCGCCAAAAGCCCATCGTAAAATTTTCACGTTTGAAAGGCGCGCGATAGCGGTTATCACGGCGATAATCAGCCCGCAGGCAAAAGACGCCAGCGTTAGCGGTATCGTGACCTTAGCTAGGGCTTCTAGCATCGGCAGCAGCGAGCTTGAGACAAGCTCGATTATGCGGTTTATGCGTTCCGTGTCCAAATTTACCTCCGTTTTTCACACCGAATTTAGGCTTAAATTTACTAGTCGCGAGCCTTTGAGCCGTTAAATTTTGCTTGCAAGATTTACCCGAATTTGCCGTTTAGTTTTGCAAGCGGCGTTTTTTGCTAAATTTAAAATACGCGGCTAAATTTAACGGCTTTTAAATATAACCCGCAAGCAAGCCCGCAAATAGGCCATCGCCGCTAGCGTAAACGAGCGAGTTAACCCGTTTAAAATCTGCTAAATTGACCTAGCAAATTTACTCCGAAACGTCCTTGCCGAAATACTTTTGCGAGATTTCTTTTAGCTTGCCCTCGGCCTTTAGCTCGGCTAGGGCTTTGTTTATCTGCTCGGTTAGCTCGGCGTTGCCCTTTTGCACGGCTACGCCGATGTAGTCTTTTTCGTTTCCGACGGCGGCGATTTTAACCGGAGCGGCGGGCTGGTTCTTCGTAAAGTCCAAAAACACGATATTATCGCGCAACACGCTATCTACGCGGCCTGCGATTAGCAGCTCCATACTTTTAGCAAAGCTATCGACCGTGACGTTTTGAGCGCCGTAGCTAGCGGCGACTTTAGCCCAGTTGCTAGTAGCCGAGTCGGCATTTTTCTTACCGTTTAAGTCGGCGAAGCTTTTTATCGAGTCGTTGTCCTTGTGAACGATGATCGCGCCGTAAGTAACGGTATATGGCTCGCTAAGTTCGTATTTTTTCTTTCGCTCCTCGGTGATGCTTACTTGGTTAAACACCGCATCCGCCTTGCCCGCGTCAAACGCCGCTAGCATCGCGTCCCAAGGCGCGGTTAGAAATTCGATTTTTAAATTTAGCTTCTTAGCCACGGCTCTTGCGACGTCCACGTCGTAGCCGGTTAGCTCGCCTTTTTCGTCATAAAACGAAAACGGCGCGTAAGTGCCCTCGGTAGCGACGGTTAGCACGCCTTCCTTGATCGTTTTAGCGTGCAAATTTAGCCCCAGAGCCAGGATCACTACGGCTTTAAATAAATTTGAGATTTTCATATTTTTTCCTTTTTTTGGATTTACTCGGGCGCGAATTTTACGGCAGGGCCGCTTCGCGCCAAAATTTATCATTCGGAGATATTTTTACCGAAATATTTTTCGGAGATTTCTTTTAGTTTGCCGCTAGATTTTAGCTCTTCTAGAGCCTTATTTATCTGCGCGATTAGCTCGGCGTTGCCTTTATGTACGATCGCTGCCGTATACATCGGCGTTTCGCCCGCCTTGATTAGCTTTATCGGGGCTTTTGGGTGCTGTTTTTTGTAGTCGTAAAACATCACGGCGTCGTCTATCGTGTCGTCGGCGCGCTTGGTGATTATGAGATTTATCTGGTCGCTTAGGCTATCGGCTACGACGAGTTTTGCGCCGTATTTTTCGACAGTAGGGATCCACATGCTATTTACCGAGTGCGTGGAGCGCTTGCCCTTTAGATCGGCAAAGCTCTTGATATCGTCGTTATCCTCGTGCACGATGATCGCCGAGTATGAGGTCATGTAGGGCACGGAGTAGTCGTACTTTTTCTTGCGTTCTTCGGTGATGCTTACTTGATTAAACACGGCGTCTGCCTTGCCCGCGTCAAACGCCGCTAACATAGCGTCCCACGAGGCTTCGACGAATTTTGGCTTTAGTCCAAGTTTATCTGCGACGGCTTTTGCTATCTCGACGTCATAGCCCATTAGCTCGTCTTTTTCGTTATGAAACGAAAACGGCGAATACACGCCCTCGGTCGCTATCCTTATGACGCCGTCCTTCTTGATCTGCTCGAGCGAATTCGCGCTCGCTAAATTTAAACAAACGGCTAATACCGCGCCTAGTTTTAAAATCTGTTTTAGCTTCATGCTAACTCCTTTTATAAATTTTAATCCTAAATTTAACCGAGCAGCTCGATAAACGCCTCTAAGCGCGTACGAATTTGCCCGACGTCTTGTTTTGAATAATCGGTCTCCAGCGACATATAGTTTGCTCCCGCTTCGCGGCTGGCTTCTTTGATCCTGTTCGTCTCGATCGCGTAGGTGTGGCAGCAGCTTAGCACTACGTCGATGACGCCGTGCGCTTGATACTCATGGATAAATTCCTTTATAATATCCGAGCGTGCGTCGTTTTGATACATCACAGAACAGGGGATTTTAAGGTAGCGCTCGGCGATATTCGCGACCAAATCGCCCTCTAGCCGAACGTTGTTTTGATAGTTTTTCGTACCGGTGCAGTTTTCAAAGGCTACCACGTCAGCGCCCAACTCTTCTATCTGCTTGACGACTTTTTCGTAGATACCTCCGCTTGGACAGCCGGTGATGATGATGCGCTTTTTGCGTTTGGCGCCGCTCATATTTTTTTCTCGCAAAGCCTTCACGTAGGAGCGTAACATGCGGATCTTTTCGCGTTTATCGTAGATATAGTCGCTCGCAAATAGCACCTGATGCATCTCGCTACCGCTAATCGGGGTTGGATTTAGCTTGCCAAGCTCCATTAGCTCGTTTAGCGCGTCTCGCTCCTCGTTAAAAAGCTCTATCGTCTCTTTTAACTTTTCGTCCGTTATTTTTACGCCAAAACGCTGTTCCAGATAGCCCTTAAACTCCCGCAGCTCCTGCGTCCAGAGCTCTAGGCTACGCTTATTCGTCATATTGGGCAGCTCTAAAACGCGGACTTCTTTGTATTTTGCCAGCAGCTCGTACATCTTTTTCTTGCCGTCGCAGGTCGTTTCGCCTATGACGAGGTCGCTGGCGTTCATATAGGGGCATTTTTTCGTAACCGCGTAGCCGTAGCTTGCTTTGATTAGCGGGCAAAGATTGCGCGGAAGCTCGGCATGAGCGGCGTTTATCGGCCCCTCATCCGAAGCGCACAGACTAACCGGAACCGCGCCCGCGGCGTAGATGAGTTCCTTTGGCGAATACGTACAAAACGTCCCCACGACGCTCTTTCCCTCGGCCTTTAGATCCTGAAGCGCCAGAGAATTTCGCTTTTTAAGCTCCGCAAAATCATACTTCATATTTTCTCCTTCTTCCCATTATCGCAGCGCCCATCGCGCCGCAGTAGATTGCGTTTTCGCAAGTAAAAATTTCAGCCCCCAGATGCTCGCCTAGAAGCTGCTTAAAGAGCGGCACGTTGCTAAGTCCGCCGCTTAAAAAATAAATTTGATTTTCCAGCCGTTTGATGAGAGAGGCGACCTTGTGCGCGGAGGAATCCACGATGGCGTAGGCGATCTCGCTAGTTTCGGCTCCGTTTGCGCTTAGCGAGACGATCTCGCTTTCCGCAAAAACAGTGCACGTTGAGCTAATTTTAATCGCGGGATTTTTGCGGGCGGTTTTGTAAATTTCGCTAAGCTCAAGCCCCAAGCGGCCCGCACTGATCTCTAAAAATTTACCCGTGCCCGCCGAGCATTTGTCGTTCATGATAAAATCCGCTGGTTTGCCGTTTTCTATTTTGATCGCTTTGGTGTCTTGCCCGCCCACATCGATGACGGTGCAGTCTTGCTCAAATAAAAAGTGTGCCCCAAGCCCGTGGCATAAAATTTCGCTCATGCTAAGCTGCGCGTACTCTACGCTAACGCGTCCGTAGCCCGTAGCCGTCACGAAGCCCTCTGCGTAGCCTTTTTGCTCTAAGGCTTGCTTGATCTGGCGCGCGACCTTGACCGCGCTAAAGCCGCTTGGCAGCAAAAATAGCTCGCAAAATTCGCCGCGTTCGTCCATAACGGCGACCTTTGACGAGGTAGAGCCGATGTCGATACCGATAAAATGCATACCCTGATCCGTATAAAATTTTTCCGACACGCGGAGCTAAATTTGGGCATAAATTTAAACCCGTCAAAAATAAATTTGCAAAAATCGTAAAAAAGTATTTGTGCAAATGTAAATCGCGACCGCGATCTGCTTTGGTTGAAATTATAGCCAAAATCGGGCGTAAAAGCGGCGAAAAATTAAAAAATATTGTTTTTCGGGTAAAATTCTAACTCAAAAGGCGCGAAAAGACGATACGCCGAGCAAATCTGAGATAAAGCGTTTCGTTTTACCTTGCGCAAGCTCTCGTAACGCTACGCTCATCGCAAAGACGCAAAAATCAAATACCGCGCTAAGTCAAACACCCTTTTTCTTCTTCCGCCGCGCCGTAGTCTTGCTTTAAGTTAGCCGCTACCATGCCCGCTTGCGCGCACTCTTTGGCGGCGTATCTGCGGCTAGCAATGGCGAAAGGCCCGGCTCGCTAGCAAATAAATTTAACGCCGCAAGTAGCGTCGGGAATAATCTTTATCGGTATCTTTTTAAAATTTAACGCGCTATTACGGCAAAAACGCGGCGGAGCGTTTTTCGGCTTAGACGAGAGATTTGGTCGCAAACAGAAATTTCATGCAAATACAAAACGCATAAATTTATTAGACTTAAATTAATCGGCAAAGCAAAAGCCGCGAGCCTAACCCCGCGCTTTGGCGATGCAAGCGGCGACGGCATCCATCAAAGCGCCGCGAAATCCGCCCTTTTCAAGCGCGGCAAGTCCTTCGATCGTGGTTCCAGCCGGCGAGCAGACCTCGTCTTTTAGCGCGGCCGGGTGCTTGCCGCTTTGGATCAGACGCGCCGTCCCTTCTACGGCCGCACAGACGGCGTCGTAGCAAAGCTGCCTAGGCAGTCCGCCCCGCACGCCGGCATCGGCCGCAGCCTCGATAAAGGCGCACGCATACGCGGGCAAGCTTCCCGCGATGCCCGTAAATGTGGCAAACCCGGACTCGTCTATCTCGTAAATTTTACCGATTTTAGCGATTATCTCGCGCACGGTCTCTTTCTTGGCCTCGCTAAATCCAGCGTCAAAGCAAAGAGCCGTGGCCGACGCGCCGATGCTAGCTGCGACGTTTGGCATCGCGCGAGTGATATAGACATCCTCGCCTACGATTTGCCTAGCGCGTTTTATGTCAAAATTCGGCGCCAAAAGAAGCAAAATTTTGCGCGCAAGATCGGGAGCGATCAGGCGCAAGATAGCCTCGTAGCTAGCGGGCTTAGTAGCCAGCACGACCGCGTCCGCTTCGCGCGCTAGATCCGTTTCGCTCGCGGCTATTTTTACGCCGAATCTTTGCCGCAAGGCTTCGTTTTTACTTCTGGCGCAGGCTATGATTTCAAATTTCGTCTTTTTTTCGCATTCGCGCGAGCTCGCGTTTTTATCCGTTTGCGCTAAATTTTCCGCCCCGCGCCCCGCGCTACCGCCGCTGGATTTTCGCTCGTCCTCGGCCGAGCTTCGCCCCGCGTCTGCTTCGTCAGATTGCGCGCGCCAAAGCGCCTCTATCATCGCGCCGCCCATATTTCCGCCGCCGATAAAGCCGATTTTAGGATTTTTCATTTTGCCGCCTTTCTTAGAGTGCCGATTTTGACCGCCTTGCCGGCAAGCGCCTCGCGTACCGCCGCGCTATCCGCCCAGATAGCGCCCGTAACCTGCCCAGGCGTCAAGGTATAAACGCCGCCCTTCTGCGCCTCGTCGCTCACCTTAAATTCGTTTCCGACGACCAGCTCATAGACGTCCTTCGTGTCGTTTTCAAATTTGATCGCCGCTTTTAGCGTCGGCGCTTCGCCCTGTTTCGCCGCGCCCGCGTACCGATCGAGCATGTTTTTGCTAAGCTTGCCGTAGACGTCGCCGTCTTGGCCTAGATATATCCGCACGGCGCGCTTATCCGAGTTTTTGCCGCCCTTTTCGCCCTTGCCGGCGCTAACGCTCATTTCATAAGCGGTTTCTCCCGTCGGGAAGTCCTTAAATTTTGCGTACGGAACGAAGACCCGCACGTTGTCCGTTACCGTTTTCGTCTCGTGCGTCTGCGGCGTTATACCCGTTAGAACGAGCGTGGATTTCACGTCCGAGCTTTTATCCGAAGCAAGCGCGGAGATCGGCACCCGCGTAAGCAGCGTCGTCTCGTAGCAGCCGCTAAAAATAAACGTCGCGGCGAGAGCAAAGATAAATTTTAGTTTTTTCATCGGTTTCCTTTAAATTTACGCCGATTTTAGCATAAATTTTGCCTTTGCGTGCCTGTGCGCCGACTCGCAACGGGTCAAATTTCATCGCCGAAAAAGTCGCCGCCCGCGTCGAAAACCTAGGTATTTTGCCGTACCGAAAAAATACCAATTTGGCTTTAAATTTGACCCCAAATTTAAACGTAAAACGATAAGGCGAAGTGTTTTATAGAAACATTTTGCTTCGCAAAAACGCTACGCTTATTTTGAGATGATTTTTTGGGTTTTCTGCTTGCAGTTGCGAGCAAAGCGAAGCAAAAATCCGCAAAAAGCGCTCAAAAGACAAGCCGCTAACGCACTTTTAATGCCGAATTTGAGTGCAAAGAGCCGAGGCGAAGTATTTTTGCCATAGACAAGGCGGATAAGCAAGGGCAAAGGAGCGTATATATATAATACGTGACTGCAGCCCGCAGCGAAATCCAACGAAGTATAGGGCAAAAAGACGAGCCGCTAACGAATTTGCCCGTCTCCGCGGACGATATATTTGTAAGTCGTAAGCTCCCTCACTCCCATCGGCCCTCTGGCGTGCAGTTTTTGCGTGCTGATGCCGATCTCGCCGCCAAATCCAAACTCGCTACCGTCGCTAAAGCGAGTCGATGCGTTGGCGTAGACGACCGCACTGCCGACTTCGTTTAAAAACCGCTCGATGTTTGCGTAGTTTTCACTCAAAATCGCGTCCGAATGCCCGCTGGAATGCGCGTTTATAAAGCCAATCGCCTCGCTTACGTCCCGCACCGCGCGCACGGCTAGCACGAGATCCAAAAACTCGGTGCCAAAGTCGCTCTCGTCTGCGAGCTTGACGTTTTTTGCGCCTCGCAGATCCGACTCGCACGAGCCCAAAAGCTCCGAGCTCACGCGAAACTCGACCTCTGGCATTTCGCACAGCAGCTCTGGTAAAATTTTGCCCGACACGCGCTCGTGCAAAAGCACGCACTCAACGGCGTTGCAGACGCTTGGGCGCTGGGTTTTGGCGTTTTTGATTATTTTCGCAGCCTCACTCAAATTTGCGCTCTCATCGACGAAGATGTGGCACACCCCTGAACCCGTCATGATGATCGGTACGGTCGCGTTTTGCGCGATAAAATCTTTTAAATTTTTGCCGCCGCGCGGTATCAAAACGTCGATATACTCGCTCATTTTCGCCATTTGCGCCACTACTTCGCGATCTGCGCTCTCCACTAGCTGCACGGCACCCGTCGGCAAACCGAATTTCGTCCCCGCTTCGTTAAATAAATTTACTAAAAAGATGTTCGAATTTAGCGCGCTAGCACTGCCTCGAAGGATCGCCGCGTTGCCGCTTTTTAGCGCCAAAGCCGCCGCGTCGATGCTGACGTTTGGGCGGCTCTCGTAGATGATGCCGAGCACCCCCAGCGGTACGCGCACGCGGCTGATTTGCATGCCGTTTGGATGGCTCCAGCCGCCTAGATTTTCGCCTACGACCTCGGCAAAGCCCGCCACCTCACGCACGCCCTGCGCCATAGCCTCGATTCGAGCGTCCGTTAGTCGCAGGCGGTCCAGCAACGCCGCACTCAAGCCCGATTTCTCGCCGTTTGCAAGGTCTTTGGCGTTTGCCGCTTTTATCGCGTCCTTTTGTGCGAGCAGCTCGTCCGCTACGGCATTTAAAATTTCAAATTTAGCCCTGCTATCAAGTCTTAAAAGCTCGCCGCAAGCGGCCTTTGCGCGCTTACAGATATCTAAAATTTCATTCATTTTTACTCCTTAATTTATAAAGCGCCCTCTCTTGGGTGCAAAGAGTAGCGCGACAAAGCAAAATTTAGCAATGCGTCTACTAAATTTTAGCTTTAAATTTGACCTGATTATAGCTAAATTCGCCCGAATTTTATGCGAGCGTAAAAATACGCTATAATTGCCAAAATTACGAAAAGGAAGCAAAATGGGCGGGATAAAAGAATTTTTAAAACACGAAGCTAGCGGCGGGATTTTGCTGATGATCGCTACGGTCGCGGCGCTATTGTGTCAAAACACGTTTTTGAGCGATTTTTACAACGAATTTTTAAAGACCAAATTTACCGTGAGCTTCGGCGAATACGGACTAAGCAAGCCCCTGATCTTGTGGGTGAACGACGGGTTGATGGCGGTATTTTTCTTTCTCATCGGACTTGAGCTAAAGCGCGAGGTCTTGGAGGGCGAGCTAAAAAATCCGTCGCAAATCGCGCTACCTGCCATCGGTGCGGCAGGCGGCCTGATAGTGCCCGCGGTTATCTTTTATCTTTTTACGAAACACGACTCCTTCGCGCTTGGCGGCTGGGCGATACCGACGGCGACGGATATCGCGTTTGCTCTGGGGATTTTGAGCTTACTCGGGCCTCGCGTACCGACTAGTTTAAAAATTTTCCTCATGACGCTAGCGATCGTAGACGACCTTTGCGCGATCGTGATTATCGCGCTATTTTACACGAGCGAGCTTAGCGCCCAAATGCTTGCGGTCGCGAGCGTTTGTCTAGCCGCGCTTTTTGCGCTAAACAGACTCGGCGTAAAGAGCAAGGCGGCCTATCTAATCGTAGGCGCGGTGATGTGGGTAGCGGTGCTAAAATCAGGCGTTCACGCCACGCTTGCCGGCGTCGTGGCGGCCTTTTTCATACCACTTAGCTTTAAAGACGAGCCGGGCAAATCTATGCTAAAAAGCATCGAGCACGACCTGCACGGCTGGGTGGCGTTTGGCGTGCTGCCGATATTTGCCTTCGTAAACGCAGGCATCTCGCTGCGAGGCGTCGGACTGGACGAGATTTTGTCTCCGGTCGCGCTAGGCACGGCGCTGGGGCTTTTCGTCGGCAAGCAAGTCGGGGTATTTTCTTTTAGCTTTTTGGCGATCAAATTTAAACTAGCCAAGCTGCCAGAGGGGTCAAATTTCATCCAACTTTACGGCATCGCCGTGCTTTGCGGCGTAGGATTTACGATGAGCCTTTTTGTTAACAGCTTAGCCTACAACGACACGGACGCCTTTGCCTACACCGACAAGCTTGCTATCTTGCTAGGTTCGGTAGTTTCAGGCGCCGCCGGGTTTATCTTACTTAAATTTAGCACCAAAAACCAAAGCGCGCTAGAAAGATAACCCTGAGCAAGCAGGCTAAATCATTTGGACCGGCCGCTGCGTAATCTATAAATCAAATCGCAAACTATGCCGGCAAACGCCGCAAAAATCGCGCCGATAACCAGAGCCGAGGCAAGATTATAAGGCGCGCTGTCGTTTGCAAGCGCGTAGGCGTCAAGCCGCACGTAAACGCCCAATCTGCCGCCCATCCCCTCAGGCGCAAAGAGTAGCCCGCTAAGCGCGAGAAAACAAAATCCGCCAAGTAAAACAAAGCTTGCCGTAAGTTTGATTAAATTTACCCGCCTAAAATCCTCTTTGCCGTAGTTTAGGCAAAAAACGGCCGCGAAAAAACACAGCCAAAAACATGCGGCGCAGGCGTAAAAGGCTACGACTTCGATTTTTAATCCGTTTTTAGCCAAATCATCCAAAAACGGTGCGAAAACCCGCACGGCGCGGATAAAGTCCGTCCAAAATTTCGACCGCAAAATCTCGTCCGGGCTCAAATTTAGCGCCCAAACTCCAAGCGCGGCAAAAACTATAACGCCCAGCGAAAACGGCGTAGCGCACGCTAAAATCGCCCGAGAAAATAGGCTTTTGCGGGGCTCGCCTGTAGTAACCTGAACGAACTCGTATCTGGTTTTATCCATCTTTTTCCTTTAAATTTGCGAGTATTTTAAAGCATGCTTAAAAATACCGACTTAAAACCGTCAAATTTGACGGTCGGCGAAATTTGTCCGCGAGACTTAGACGAATTTTAATCCGTTGCTTTTTAGATAAAAATTCCGCCCCGCTAAGCAGGCGGCTGCTTTTGAGATCCAAAAGCCCGCCTTTACGCCGCCGATATCGTTTGCTACTTTCGCTTTTTTAGCAAGCTTTTTTATACTCGCGACTAGCTGCGTATATATGCGCGACATCTCGTAGTCGTCCGTTTCGTAGTTACCGCCTAGTTCGCCGTTTTCGTCTCTTAGGCTGACTGTTTTAGGATAGGCTAGTCGCAGGCCAAAGACGCCGTCCGGCTCAAAATACGCCGTGCTAAGCCGCTTTTTCTCATCGTTATAAAGCAAATTAAAAGGAGCTAGCGTAGCGCACGGCTTGGTGCTATAAAGTATCTTAACCCCAAGCGAGTCGTCAAAGTAAAGCTTATCCTCGCCGTCTATGAGATGTAGTCGCACCTCATCATCCCAAAGCTCGCTTGTCCGCCCGTTCTCGCGCAAGATAATTCGCTCGAAATACCTTTCGTAATCGCTAAAAACTTGCTCTTTGGGCGTAATCTTACTCTGCGTTTTTTCGCGTATGCGGTTGGCTAAAAATACGAAATCCTCCCTGCTAAAAACGTCGCGAAACTCGCTTGGAGTAACGACGAAATCAAATTTTTTCCACGAAAGCGCAAAATACATACTTTTTCCTTTCTGAACTGGCTTGCAATAGTTTTTATCCGCACTCATACTTTTTCCTTTCTGATTTAGCTTGTAGCGTTTTTAGCCGCAGGCTATAAATTTACGCGCTCTTTGCGAGCAAAGCGCGAAACTCGGCAAATCACGCCTTTTTAATCCATGCGATTTTTTCGCCCTCCGCGCGGCTAAAATTCTTAAATTTAGCAGCAAATCCGTCCGCACTCATCGTAAATTTACGGGCGTATTTGCCTAAAAAATGATAACCCGAGCCGGCCTGCGCGATGACGTCTAAAAGCTCGTCCGCGCGCTGCGTATATACGCCTCCCGCGTAGCTAACGCCCCTAGCAAACAGCGGCGCGGGCGACATCGAAACGGTCGGCCCTACGACTACGGCCTTTGCGCCCTCTTTTTTTAGCGCTAGGATCTCTTCTAGCGTGTCGTTTAGCAGCGTAACGCCGGTGATTATGAGATTATCGGCCGCCCTAATCGCCTCAGCCGCCATTTCTTGCGGGACGAAATACACCGCCTCCTGCGGTTTTAGCACGCTTTTATCAAGCTCTAAAATGCGAAAATCCCTGCCGTTTTTTATCATAAATTTGATATAAGGCACGAGCGCGCCCACGATGACGCTAAGCGAACCCTCGCAGACGTCAAGCCCATGAAACGGATCGGCGTCAAATTTAACCGCATGCGCGCCGGGGTTTTGCTCGAAACAAGTCTGCGAAAGCGCGTTTAAAGCCGCTACCGCGATGGTTTTTTTGATCGCGCCGTCGCTGTTTAAATCCCGCAAAAGAGTTCGGACGTTTTTGCCGCAGATATTGCCAGCATTTGGTATAGAAGCGGCTTGAGAGGGGCAGCAAACGGCCTGTGGGATGGCTTTTAGCGGGGTGTAGCTCACGCCGCAAACGCCGTTGCTTAGCTTCACGCCGGTAAAAAATAGCCCGACGACTACGCGCTGCACGCTTAAATTTTCGATTTCGCCTCCCAAAACGGCGTAAATTTCATCCAAAGTTTCGTTTAAAATTTGACCCATATATGCTCCTTTTTTATTAGCGTCGCGACTAAATTTAGCGTAAAACTAGCCCCGCGCTTTTACGCCGCGTCCGTTTTATGAGGGCGCGAAGCCTAAATTTAACCCGGTTAGCCGCCGCGTCCGCTTAGATTTCACCAGCCATGCAACAAAATTTGCTTCAAATTTGGCGTAAATTTGACGCGGTGACGACCAAATTTAGCCGCCAGCAAACCGTCAAATTTAACCTAAATCAGCGCGATGTTGTCGATATGCAGCGCCTCATCCTCGTATTTGTAGCCAAGAACCGCCTCGATCTCCTCACTCTTGCGCCCTTTTATGAGGGCTAACTCGGCCGATGAGTAGTTTGTTATACCGCGAGCTAGCGCTTGGCCGCTTGCGTCTTTGATAGCTAGCGTTTCGCCGCGCTCAAACTCGCCCGCTACCTCGCAGATGCCGACTGCTAGTAGGCTTTTGCCATCTTTTAGCGCCTTTGCCGCGCCTGCGTCGATAGCGACCGAGCCTTTGTGTTCGGCGGAGTAGGCGAGCCAATATTTGCGCGAATTTATCCTATTTTTGCCCGCCAAAAATAGCGTCCCGACCTCGCAGCCGCGTGCTGCTCGCACGATGTTTCGCGGGTCGGCGCCGTTTGCGATGATGAGGTGCGTGCCGTTTTTAGTCGCCATCTGGGCTGCGGTTATTTTAGTACGCATGCCGCCGGTGCCGAATTTACTGCCCTCTGCGCCCGCAGCGGCTCTAATGCTATCGTCTAAATTTTCGACCAAATTTATAAATTTAGCGTCGGCAAAAACGCTTGGATTTTTATCGTATAGCCCGTCGATATCGGTCAAAATCACGAGCAAATCAGCCTCGATTAGTCCCGCAACCAGCGCGCTTAGCGTGTCGTTGTCGCCCACTTTTACGCCCCTTATTCCCTCGCCCACGACGGGGTCGTTTTCGTTGATGACTGGGATGATTTTTTTGGCAAGCAAGGAGCGCAGGACGCTGCGCATATTTAGGTAGCGGCGGCGGTCGCTAAAGTCGTCTTTGGTCAGCAGTAGCTGCGCGACCTTTTTGCCGTGCGCCCAAAATAAAATTTGATAAAGATGTATGAGCGAAACCTGCCCGATGGCCGCAAGCGCTTGCTTTTCGACGATGGATTTTGGCTTGTGCGCGAGCTTCATCTGCCCCATGCCCGCACCCACGGCGCCAGAGGTAACAAAGACTACTTCGGCGTTTTCGTTTAGTTCGCTTAAATTTGCTACGATTTGTTTGATTTTATCCTCGTTTAGCGAGCCGTCCGCGTTTGCTAGCGTCGAGGTGCCGATTTTTACGACGATGCGTTTTACGCCGCCTAGAAGCTCTTTTCTGTCCATTTTACCGCTCCGAAATTTTTGAAAATTATACCCAAAACGGCTTATTTTAAATTTTAGCTTTAAAATGCGGCGGCGGCGCGAAATCTAGGTAAATTTAATCAGGCGGCGCGGCCTTGCGGCGGTTACCGCGCAAATCAAACGCCTGATAAAACCCGCGCGAATTTAGCTTGGCGTTTCGTTTGCGACAAATTTCGAGCGTTTGCAAACTAGCGGGCGCAGTTAAAACTCGGAGCGAAATTTAAACCGCGCCGCGTTCGTTCGCGCGCCATTTAAACCGTGCCGTAAATATCTAAAATGCCGATGCGAGCGCAGTAGGCAAGCTAAAATGCGCGGCAAATTTACGCTAAACGGCCAAGCGCAAAATTTAGCTTAAATTTAGCCCGTAGACGCACATCTTGCACGAGTTTTTGATCTTGCTAAAAATGCGGAAAATTTTCGCCGCAAGGCACCATTTTTCAGGCCTTATATTCATCATCACGCCCGTTTTTAAAAGCTTAATGCGCTCGTCCCACGCTTCAAGCGACCTCTCGTCGTCGATGCCGAGTTTAAATTTAGGCGGATTTGCGATATAGCGCAGTACGTCGTGCTTTTTAGGCTCTATGTCAGCGGCGAAACGACTGAGTAAATCAAGCATAACTACGCCGCTAAATCTCTGCGCTAAATTTCGCATAAACGCCGAAATCTCAGGCTCGCTAAAATACATCGCCACGCCTTCTAGCACGAAGATAAACTTCGCCCCTTCGTGCCGCGCGCGCAGTTCGTCCATCCAGGCGGTCTCAAACATCGAGGCTTTGAGGCTAAAATTTAGCGCGGATTTTGGCACTAGCTCGCCCCGCAGATCTATGACGTCGGGTAAATCAAGGTCGTAAAACAAGGCGCCCGGTAGCTGCTTTTCAAGCCTTAGCGGACGCGTATCAAGCCCAGCTCCGACTTGGACTACGACTAGCTTTTCGCCCGCGTTTTTGCGAGCGAAATCTAAAATCTCGTCGTCGAAAAACCGCGCTCTAATTACGGTGCCGGTTTTGCTAAATTTGCCGCCTTTAAATTTAGCGAAATCATAATCTATACGTTGCATAACAGGGCGCGAAAAAGGATCGCCTAGGATCGGGTCGGGCTCGTCGTTATCCAGGGCGCGAAAATATAAATTTATAAACAGCGTCTCTGAAATCGCGTCGTTAAATTTGATCTTTTTTGCTTGCATGGCCTCTCCTTTATGATAATCTATCGCAATTATAACTCAAAAAGGAGAAATCCCCGCTTTCATTTTACGTGACGCCGCAAATTTAGCGGGCTAAATTTAGCGCAAAAGACGGGCACATTTACCCGTCTATGCTATATCCGATACTGCGCACGGTTTTGATTAGCTCAAAAGGCAGCTTCGCGCGTAGTTGACGCACGAGCGAGCGCAGACGATCGGACGATACCTCTTCGTCTTTATAGATACTCCACTCAAGCTCTTGAATCGTTACTACGTGCGGGGCGTTTTTGGCCAAAATTTCTAAAAACAATCCCTCTTTTTTGCCGAGCATTATGTTTGTGCCGTTTATGTGCAGCGTGAGGCTGTTTTTGTCGTAGATAGCGCCGTTTTTTAGCTCAAATTTGCTTCCGAGCAAAATTCGGCAGTTTCTAAACACGCGAAACAAAAACTCCTCGGGCAAAAACGGCTTAACCATAAAGTCGTCGTATTTGGCGTAGTAAATTTTCTTATAAAGCGCGGGAATGGCCTTATCTATCAGGATCATAACGGGAGTTAGGCTCCCGTTATCTCGCAGAAATTTGACCGAGTCGAAATTTGCCAGATCCTTCGTCTTTACGTCGATGACGTAAAAGATGTAGCGGTTGCCGCTATAATAATCCTCTTTTAGCTCGCTTAAATTTTCAAAGCGAACTATGCGGATGTTAAAGCGGTAAAGCGCGGCATTGAGGTTTAGCTGCATCTGAGCATCGTCGCTAACAAGCAAAATTTTCTTCATTTTAGCCTACTTTTTGGTGGCATTGCCTTCTTTATTTTCTACCTTCGGCGCTACGTAATCCTCCCCGAAATATGCCTTCTTTATCTCTTCTTTTTTGATTGCGGCTTTCTTTTCGTAGATTTTGTATTCAGGCTTCCAGTAGTTTAGCATATTGTTTAGCCCGCTGTGGCCTACCTCGGCGTGACAGCTAGCGCAGGTTAGTCGTTTATCCGTATTTAGCAAGCTTTGATAGTGAGCGTGCATCTTTTGAGCTTGCGGGCTTGTTAGTTTATTATCTACTAAATTCGTATGGCAGCTAACGCAACCGTTATCAAATACGAAGTGCTCTCTTTTTTCTCTGTTTTTATGCCAGTCTATAGCCTCCGGATCTTTAAAGAAATGAATATATCCCTCCATCAATCCGTTTTTGGCTTTAACTAGGACGTATTTGGCTAGGTTGTCGTGAGGTATGTGGCAGTCTACGCATTTAGCCCTTACTCCGCTTTTACCTTTGCCGCTGTGAACATCGCTACTATAAGCTATAACCATAGGATCCATCTCGTGGCACACTACACAAAACTTCTCTCCGCTAGTTTCTTCTAGGGCGTAATGCACGGGCAGTACGACTAAAAACCCTATAATGCCGCTTACTAATATAATAAGCGCTAGTACTTTCTTTGAAATTTTCATGGCGTTACCCCCATCCATTGCGGAACTTCGTGTTCGTGGCACTCCGTGCACATATTGGTTGATTTTTTATGCTCGTTGTGGCACTCGTCGCAGTATAGCGTAGGGCCGTCGTGAACCGAGTTGTGGGGATTTGCTTTTAGCAGATCCATGTATTCTAGTCTTTTAGCTATCTTTTTCTTGTCGCCGTGACAGGATATACAGCCTTTATCGCCTATGGATTTAAATTTACTAGCGTCGTTTCCTTGTCCTTCGTGACAATCAAGACAGGTGAAGCTTAGCTTTTCGTGATGAGGTTTTAAAGGGTGTTTGGCTCGCAGTTCATCGGTGACGTTAAGATCGGCTAAAGACATTATCTTTGCGCCTAAGGCTTCTGCGCTAAATGCAAAAGAGCATAGTAGCATAGATGCGCACAAGGCGAGAAATGCTTTATGTTTCATGCGAATTCCTTTCTGTGAGGTGTCGGCTAAAGAGGTACGGTCTCTTTAGCTTTTTCTTTTTTAAATTTCTTCGTCGTTAAAACTCTTTTTAACTCAAATTTAAACTCAAATTCGGCGGTTAAATTTGGTTTTTAATTTTCATAGCACGCTATACGCGGCAACTTTAAATTTGTCTTTTCTTATTAAGGGGTAAGGGGCTTGAATTACATTTCAGCTTTACTTTGCAGCTTACTTTATTCTTTCTTTGGGAGAGGAAGGGGTTTCTACTTACGAAGCGTCGCCCCTTCCTCTCCCAAGCCCTCTC
>CAUQMF010000022.1:0-22535 GCA_963518965.1 uncultured Campylobacter sp. | reverse complement strand
TTTCTATCTATTTTTTTATATCTTTTTTCTGCTCGATGCTAGCTAAATTTAACAGCTTACCCTCCTCGACCCGCGAGCTGGTAGACCCGCCTGTATATAAAGGCAGAGTAAATCTAAGCATAGTATCTAGCTTCCTGCGCCTATCGCCCGAATAGTCGTTGTCGTCGTAATATAAATTTGAGTAGCTGATACTAAAATCAAGCGTCGGTAGATGCTCGCTTCTTCGTTTTTTATACTCTTGTTCGGAAATTTCTACTGCAAGCACGCTGTCTTTGTATTTGAAATTTCTAGCTACGTCGCCGAACTGGGCTAAATTTATACTTTTAAAAAACTCGGTATCGATATTTTTAAAGCTATCTTTGACCTCGACCTCTTGTCCGACTAGTTTCGTTAGCTCCAGTTTTGCCACCTCGATATTTAGCTTAGCTTTGTTTACGCCTAGCATCGCCTCGTCTAGTCTTACTTTGGATTCTAGCATATCCATTTTATTTACCAGACCGAATTCCAAAGACTTTTGCATCTGGTTAAATTTAGCGCGATTGGCCTCCTCGTAGCTTTGCGCTAGAGCTAGCGTCTCAGAGGCGAAAGTATAGTTAAAGTACGCCTCTACGACCTTTTTGGCTAGCTCTTGCTTGGCATTTTCATAGACGAGTTCGTTGCCTCTTACTCTGATTTCCTCTTGGTTTCTTTGATACCAGATAGCGGGTCTAAAAACGCTTTGGCTAAGGCTAACGCCTACTTTTTTATAGCTTTCGTTTATTTTAGATACTCTGCGTCTATCCATCCTGTCGTATTTTTCGCCGATATAAGACGCCTCAGCGTTAATAGTAGGCAAAAACATAGCCGTAGCCTGAGAAAGTCTCTCCTGGGAGGCTATGTTGTTATACATATTCATCTTTACTTCGTTATTATTTTCTAACGCCATCTCGTAGGCTTCAGAGAGGCTGACGCTTTGCGCGAAAGCAAAATTTGAAGCCAACAAGGCGGAAAGTAAAATTTTAGTCTTCATTAAACGCCCTTTTAAACATATCTATGAATGGTTTTAAGACATACTCCAGCATCGTTCTGTCGCCGGTCTTTATCATCACCTCTACAGGCATACCGGGCACGATAAAAAACTCGTTTCTATCAAATTCTTTCATGCCCTCCGGCGTAAGTTCGGCTTTTATATCGTAATAAGAGTGTCCGGCATTATCCTGAACGCTATCTGCCGATACATAAGTAACTTTACCTTCCATAACGAAGCTCGGTTTATGCTGAAACGCGCTAAATCTAATGTCGGCAAGCTGTCCTACATGCACGGTGTCGATATCTACTACGTTTAGCTTAGCCTCTACGACGTAGTCGGTATCGTCAGGCACTATGCTCATGATCCTCTCGCCCGGCCTTATAACTCCGCCGATAGTATGAAATGCTAACTCTACGACGCTACCTTCTACCGGAGATTTTACGATGGTGCGCTCGGATTGGTCTTTTAGCGCGTTATATCGCTGCTCTAAGTCTACGAGGCGAATTTTAGCGTCCTCTAGTTTTTTTAGGATGTCTTCTTTAAAACTCCTATCTCTTAGAGCTATCTGCCCTTGCGTCTCGTTTATCTGAACGCCTAGCCTTGCGATCTCGGCGGTACCGGCAGCTAGTTCGCCCTCAACCGCGGTTTTTTCTCTATTTAGGTCGCGAAGTCTGACTTTATCGGCTAATTGCTCTTTAAAAAGCCTTTCCCACTCCCTTATCTCTTCGTTTAAAGAAGCGATACGGTCTTTTTTAGCGCTCATGATGGCTTTTGCGCCCTGGATTTGATTTTCTAGCTGCTTTATGCGTTGTTTTAAGATAGTTTTTTCGTTATCAAGCAGCTTTTTTTGCTCGTTAAATATACTAATCTGGCCGTTAGCGACCTCTTCATAGCCGCTTATTTGCTTTATGTCGTCACTAAATTTGATCTCGCTAGCATCGTCTTTTTGCGCTTCTAGCCTAGAAACTATGGCGCTAGTGCGTAGATAGTCTGCCCTAACGATACCTATCTCGCTTTGCAACGCAGCGTTTTTTATCTCCACTAGCGGATCGCCTGCTTTGACTACGTCTCCGTCTTTGACGAAAATTTTATCTACGACGCCGCCTTCTAAGTGCTGGATGATCTTTTTGTTACTTACGACGTTTATCTTGCCTACGGCTACCGCAGCGCTGTTTAGAGGCGCCATACCTAGCCATATCCCAAAAACTCCCACGAGCATAAATATAACGAAAATACCGAAATTTACCGTGCCTTTTTCACTCTTAAGTATCATTTATTCCTCCGAATCGTCAAGGCTTATGCTTGGGCGGTTTTGTTTTTGCTGCACTTGAGCTTGTTGCGCATTGGCTTTGTTAAGCTCGGCAAGTACGGCGTCTCTGGCTCCGAAATACATCAACCTACCGCCGTTTAATACCGCAATTTTATCCACTAAATTTAAGATATTTAGCTTATGAGTTATTAGCACGATAGTAGCTTTGCCTTTCATACTGGAAAGCGCGGCAAAAAGCGCTCTCTCGCCCTCCTCGTCAAGGCTGGCGTTAGGCTCGTCTAGCACGATCATCTTAGGCTCTTTATAAAGCGCTCTAGCTAGAGCTACTCTTTGGCGTTGTCCGCCGCTTAGGCTCGCGCCGCCGATACCTATTTTGGTTTCGTAGCCATCGGGTAAATTTAATATCATATCGTGGACGTTGGCTAGCTTTGCCGCGCGAACGATCGCTTCGCTGTCAAGTTCGCCGAATCTCGCGATATTTTCGGCGATATTTCCTTCAAAAAGCTCGACATCTTGAGGCAAATATCCGACAAACCGTCCTAAATGATCGCTGTTATACTGCGTGATGTCGGCTCCGTCTATACGCACTACGCCGTGAAATACCGGCCAAACGCCCAGCATCGCTCTAGCAAGCGAGCTTTTGCCTGCCGCGCTTGGACCGATGATAGCGCACATATCGCCGCTTTTTAGTTCGAAATTTATCCCCATCAAGGTAGGCGCTTTGCCGTGAGGCGGCACTAGGCTTATGCTTTCTAAGAATATATCGCCCTGCGGATCAGGAAGTTTAAGCTTTTCGTTATCCGCCGGGAAATCCTCTAAAAACTGCGAAAGTCTAGCATAGCTTTCTTTCGTATTTTTATAGCTTTTCCAGCTTGAGATCAAGATATCAAGCGGAGCTAGCGCGCGGCCCATGATGATGGAGCCTGCGATCATCATTCCCGGATTTACTTCCTGTAAAACGACTAAATACGCGCCAAGACCTAACATAAGCGACTGGGAAACTACGCGAAAAACTTTACTTATGTTTGCGTACATTCCGGCTTTTACGCTAGACTCGGAGTGGGCTTCTAAAAATTCGTTGTGCTTTTTATGCCAAATTTTCTTTAAATTTCCGTTCATTCCCATCGCTTGGATGACTTCGGAGTTGCGCAAATTTAAGTCCACGAAGCGAGTCTCGGCGTTAAAAGCGTCGTTTGACCTTTTTAGTCCTTCTTTAGTCGCGCCCTCGTTTAAAAGTGCAAGCGCAAATAAAATAATCGCCGCTACGATACTAAAATATCCGAAATAAGGGTGAAAGAAAAATAGTATAAGGATATAAAAAGGTAGCCACGGAGCGTCTAAAAAGGCAAACACGCCGTTTGCGCTAAGGTACTGCTTTATCGTATTTAAGTCTCTCATTGGCTGAGACGAGACTCTGCCCGGCTGCCTGGCCGAGAGCTTAAATATCGCATCGTAAACGCGCTCTGATAGCCTAAGATCGAGTTGATTTGAAAATACTACGAGTATCCTCGAACGTAAAATTTCAAAAAGAGCCATACAAAGATACAAAAATATAACGATAAGGGTTAGGAAAAATAACGTATCAAGACTTCTTGAAGTTACGACCCTGCCGTAGAGCTGAAGCATATATAAAGGCGAGGTCAGCATCAAGACGTTTATGAACATACTAAAAAGTCCCGCGTAAATAATTACGCGTTTGGACTTTTTAATGCTCTCTTTTAGTTCATTTATTTTCATTTGCCGCTTTGCTCTCGTTTTCTAAAATTCTAGCCGCCAAATTTTGCAAATTCGACAAGCTCCTAATGTGCGCGTCTATCAAGCTAATATAGCCTTTTCTCGCAAAATCGGCCAAGGTCGCGTCGTCAAGCTCGTTTAGCTTCTTTCTGCTTACGACCGAAAATCCCTTTATTAGAGTTATTTTTTTATCGTTGTCCGATACTGTTAGCTCTTTGTTTATCAAAATTCCGGCCTTTTTGATTTCTTCGAGCGCTTTTTGAGTCGCGGCTAGCTCGGCATTATAGTTTTGGATAGCCGTGATGGTATTTTTTAGAAAATCGCTAGGCTCTTCGTTTTTCTTAAATAGCTTCTCGCCTTTGCCTTTTAGCTGAGGCGCGTCTTCATCGACGCAAAGGATAGTTTGGTCTTCTACCTTAGCTACCGTAAACGGATAGTTTTGCATTATTGCCGGCACGTATCCTTTGTAGTCTTTATCTATGATTAAATTTTCGTTTCTGCCTAGCAGTACCAAAAGCTTAGGCACTACGTCGTTTGTAAAAACTATCGCTAAGTCCCTATCGCAAAAAAACGCCTCGCTGGCGACTATCTCCGCAAACGGGAAATTCGGTAACTCGTCTTGGTGATAAGACAACCCTTTATGTACTTCTGAATTTAAAGCAACCACTTTCATTTCTGTCCTTTTTTTAAAATTTTGAATTTCTATTCTTTTTGCTAAACTTAAATTTTTGTCGATATTTTTAAAGGTATATCCGCCGCTTTTTTGTAAGAATGCCAAGACGTCTTCAAATTCGTTTATAAAAACGTTCCTTATCTCGTACCTTTTTATATCGCTTTCTTGAACGAAGCCTCTTTTTTTGTTTCTATTTCGTATAAAGGCGCTGTTTAGTTCCTGCATTATTTTAGGTATGTTTAAGGACTTTAAAAACAGCGATACGGAACCGGACTCCAAAACGTAGCCCAGTATCTCCATATCGTGCTTTTGAGCCAAAGAGTTCAAAATCTCAATGTAAAGCTCTTTTTCGCTTTCGTCGCTAAAAAAGCTTCCCTTTTGTTTTATCAAAACCATTTCCGATTTTATCTCTCTAATCGCTCTACCCAAAATTTACCTTAACCAGTAACTCAAACATCAAGAATGTGATTGTAGTCCTTTTATACTTAAAAAAATATTAAAAAGTGCCAGAGTATTTAATTTTTTATTTTAAGATTCTGGCATTGTTGGAATAGATATTGCTTATATTTCTACGACGAATAGTCTATTGCTATTATAATAGTTGCATTGACTCTGCGTAATAGTCGATACATTTATTCGTTAGACGTTAGCGCTTAAGCTAAAATTCACTTTTAAGGAGCCGACATGGCAATTACGCAAGCACAAGTAGCCCAACTTTACGTGGCATTATTTAACAGAGCACCAGAAGGCGCGGGTCTTAGAGCATGGGTCGCCGCAGGCGCGAGCAAAACGCAGGCTCAGTTAGCAGACGATATGCTGCGCTCTCCAGCCGTTCAGTCGTATTTTAACGGCAGCATCGACACTAACAGAGGTTACGTAGAAAATATCTACAAAAATATCCTTGGCAAAGACTACTCCCAAGATCCAAGCGGTATAGACGCGTGGGTGCGCCATTTAGAGGCCGGACACTCAAGAGGCGAGACGCTGGCTAAACTCTTTGAGGTAGCCGCATCGGCGGAAGCAAGAGCCGCAGATCCTACGGCGGCTAGGATATTTGAAAACAAATCCGCGATCGCCGCATACATGGCGCAAAAGATCGGCAACATCGATAGCGACGGCAACGGCGGCTATAATTACGCTCCGTTTCAAGAGATCATCCGCACGACCAACGCTACGAATTTAGAAGAGCAAAAGGCTAGAGTAGACGCGCTAGCAAGAGCGGGCGTAAGCAAAACCCTAACCGAAGAAGTCGATAATATAACCGGCACCGCGGGCGACGACACTTTTACGGCGAAGTATTATCAAGGCAGCGGCGATAGAAAATCAACGCTTTCGCCTCTAGATAAAGTAGAGGCCGGAGCCGGCAAAGACACGCTAAATTTAACCGTGCTTAGAAACACGAACTCCACCGAACTAACCGACACGGAGCTAACCAACGCCCTAAAAGGCGTCAAGCAAATCGAAAATTTAAATATCGATTCGGAGGTTAAATTTAACGCAAGCGGCGTCAAATTTAACTACGGTTTTGAAAATTTAAGCATCTCTACTATCGACAAAGTTAAAATCACCGAGACTAACACCTCAAACAAAGTCAAGATAGACACCACGGGCGACGTAGAGCTAACCGCGGCGCAGGCAAAGGAAACGCAGATAATGTCGCAAGGAAACGTCGTGCTAAACGCCGCCGAAGCTACTAAAGTAGACGTATCGGCAAACGGTACCGCAAACGTAAACGTCGCTAAAGCCCAAACCCTAAAACTCCAAGCAGGCGGGGCTACGACCGTAACCACGGGCGAAGCGATCAAAAAGGTAAATATCGACCTAAAGCGCGACTCAAACGCCCTAACCTACGCTAATACAAACGCTGCCGAGCTAACGCTGGCAAATTTAGCCCTAGCCTCAGATATAGTCGCGGCAAAAGCTAAAAAGATCGACGTAACGGACGTAAATTTCGGCTCAAATTCCATAAAAACCGACGAACAAGACGTGGATCTAACGATGTCTTACGCCCAAGACTCCGCTCACGCCACGGCCAAACTCTCTTCAAGCGCGGCCGATAAGGTAAAAACGCTAAATTTACACGCCAAAGCGGGCAAAGAAGGCAGCCTAGACGTAGGCAACATCACGTCGCTAACCAAGGTCAAAGTAGACGGCGGCATGAGAAATTTAACCATGGATCTCTCCGCGCAAACGGCTCTTACGAATTTTGATTCAAGCGCTTTTGAAGGCGGATTTTCCAGCCTCAAGCTAAAAAACGTCGCAAACTCTACGGCTACTTTAGGCGGCGGAGACGATACGGTCGAGGTAGATAGCGTAGCAAACGTCCAGAGCATAAACGGCGGCGCGGGTAACGACACCATAGCCGTAACCTCAGCCGTAGCAAAAGCGACCGTAAATAAACTAACGCTTACGAATTTTGAAAATTTAAAGATAACTAACGCGCTAGACGGAGCGGTCGATATGACTAAATGGGCGAATCTAAACTCCGTCGTTCTAGGAGGCGGCGCTAGCGCGGGGGCCGAGATCAAAAATCTAGCTAACGGCTCCACCGTAGCGGTAGATACCGTAGCCGTTACCGCAGACGTAGCGGTTCTAATCAAAGACGCGCAAAGCGGCGAAAGCGACGTATTAAATTTAGCGTTTAATCCAAAAGCGACGACTGCCGGACTAAACAATACGGGAAATTTCGTCCTAGACTACATAGAAACCGTAAATATAACCTCAAATCAAGATACCGCCAAAACCGCTAGCGCGATAAACGTTATAAATTTAAAGGCTAGCGCAGCGGATAAGGCCAAACTAACGACGATAAACGTCAAAGGCGACGGCAATACCGAGCTAAAGATAAACGACCATCTAAAACTAAAAACCGTAGACGCAAGCGCGCTAAAGGGAAAATTTACCTTTGACTCTACGGGCAAGATGGACGCCGCTGGCACGATAAAAGGCGGCCTAGCCGACGATAAGATCACATTTGACGCGCTAAGCGGCACTAGCGTAACGGGAGGCGCCGGCAACGACACGTTTAACGTAAACAAGCTAGGTACAGGCGCAGGAACGTTCGGCGCGGATCGTCTAAGCTCGGTTACCGATTTTTCTAGAGGCGACAAGCTACATCTAGGAAATACCGTAGCCAATAAAAACTCCATCCACAAATACGAGGCCGACGGCTCGCTAGATTTTGCCAACAACCTAGCAAGAGCGCTAGCGGCGGCTAAAGACCACGAGTCAAAGACCGCATATTTCACGTATCAGTCAAACACGTATCTTGTCTCTTCAGACGCTAACGACGGCGTAACGGCGGACGACTACGTGACTAAGCTATCCGGAGTCCAAGACCTAAGCGCGGCCAAAACGGACGCAGACGGAAACGTAATACTATAATTTTATATATTACGCTCATTTTATTCTTTCTTTTCTTGCGGCGGGCGGGCTATACGCTCTACCCGCCGCGCTAAATTCGTGCTTTTTGCGCTCGTTATCCGATAATCAAAAATTTAATGTTATAATCGCCACGGTATTAACCAAATTCAACTTACCTTAAAGGAGGCCTTTATGGCAGTAACAAAAGCACAAGTCGCCCAACTATACGTGGCATTATTTAACAGAGCGCCCGAAGGCGCGGGTCTAAACGCGTGGTTTGCGGCAGGCGCGACTAAAACGCAGGCTCAGTTAGCAGACGATATGCTCCGCTCTCCGGCGGTTCAGTCGTACTTTAACGGCAGGATAGACACCGACAGAGGCTTTGTGTCAAACATCTATAAAAATTTCCTCGGTAAAGACTATGCCGACGATCCAGCAGGCATCGAGTCATGGGTACGCCACCTAGAAGCCGGACACTCAAGAGGCGAAACCCTAGTTAAACTTTTTGAAGTAGCGCAAACTCCTGAAGCCATAGCGGCGGCTCCGGTCGCTGCGGCGATCTTTAGAAACAAAACCGAAGTTTCCGCATATATGGCCGAAAAGATAGCAGACATCGCTCAAAGAGACGACGGCACCTACGACTACGAGCCGTTTCAAGCTATAATCAGAGGCACGACTGATACAAATTTAGAAGAGCAAAAAGCAAAAGTCGACCAACTAGCTAGCGGACAAACTCCTAGCACCAATAAAAATTTAACCGCAGAAACGGATAATATCGTAGGTACCGACGGCGACGATACGTTTAACGGCGTTTACTACGTAGGCGACGGCGCAAAAACATCGACGTTATCGTCTCTTGATACCCTAGACGGCAAAGCGGGTAAAGACACGTTAAATTTAACCGTACAAAAAAACGGCGCAGTCACCACCTTTGCTATGAATGATATAGATACTGCTATGAGAGGCGTGAGCAATATCGAAAACCTAAACATCAGATCAGAGGTTGCGTTTGATACAACTGCATTTACTGTAAACAAAGGCCTAGATAACCTTAGTATCCAAACCATCGGTGCAGTAACAATAGAAGGCAACCCAGCGGGCACAAGCGGAACCGATACAAAAGAAAAAATATCTATAGACACCACGGGTGCAGTTACTCTAAACGCCGCAGACGTAACCAAAGAAGTAACCGTAAAATCATCGTCTGCAGCGGTAACCGTAAAGGCAGATAAACTAGAAGATAAAGTCTCTATCGAAGCCGGTGCAGGCGCAACGCTAACTGCAGGAAAAGTAAAAGAAGTAATCATAAAAGCTAAAGGTAACGCAAACATAACCGCAGATAAAGCTACGAAAGTAAACATAAATCTAAACGATAAAGTCAATACGCTTACCATTGCGGCATCGCATCCATTAGCCGAAGCCACAGAGGTAACCCTATCTAGCCTAAAGCTAGCAGCTGCCGTAGCCGTAGCTAAAGCTACTAAAATAAGCGTAACCGATGTTGATTTTGCTACGTTTAATATCTCTACCGATGTAGAAAACGTTGATTTTAGTATGAACTATAAATTTAAAGAGGGCAGCTCGGATGCTCAATTAACGGCAGCTCTAGCGGCAGCTAACGCAAAAAATCTAACTCTACACGCAAAAGCCGATAAAAAAGCATTCTTTACTTATAGCGGCGCAACCGATAAGCTAGTAAAAGCTGTCATCGACGGAGATGCTAAGGACTTAACTCTTAATTTAAGCGCTCAAACGGCTCTTAAAGATATCGACGCTAGCGCATTTACCGGAAATTTTGCAGAGATTAAAGTCGGTAACGTAGAAAACTCTACTGTTAAACTAGGCAGCGGAGACGACGTAGTCGCTCTAACGGCTACCGCCAACAAACAAACTATCGACGGCGGAGCCGGAACAGACTTAGTATCGGTAGAGTCATCGCTAGCCGCTACTGGTGCAGGCGATAAGGTAACTCTAAATAACTTTGAGGGACTAAAGATTTCAAATAAACTAGCCAACGACATAGATATGTCTAAGTGGAGCGGCTTTACCAACATCACTCTAGCGGCCGGCTCAGAGTCTAAATCTATAACAAAACTAGCCAATAACTCTACCATAACTCTAGAGAAGGTAGCTCTAGCTGCAACCGAGCATCTAACTCTAGGCATAAAAGATGCGGACACAGGCACAGACGATACGGTAAATTTGGTTCTAGACCCTAAAGACAATCCTACCGCCGGTATAGCAAACGCAGGAAATATCATCGTAGAAAACATAGAAACGGTAAATATTACCTCAAAAACAAATGAAGCTAAAACGTCCGGACTAACAAATAAAATCATTCTAAAAACCGGTGCTGCGGCAGCCGATACCCTAAAAACTATAACCGTGAAGGGCGATGCGGATACCGTACTAACCCTAGACGCTACGGCTACGAAAGTAAAAACCGTAGACGCAAGCGCGCTAGAGGGTAAATTTACGTTTGACAGCACTGCTCATATAGCAGATAAAGCCGTTATCAAAGGCGGAGCAAAAGACGATACTATCACGTTTGCTAGCACAATGGCCACAACCGTAACAGGAGGAGCAGGCAAAGATACCTTCGTAATCAATAAAGGTATAGACCCCGTAACCTTTGCCGCTTCTAAAACTTCCACTATTACCGACTTTACAAAAGGCGATATCATAAAGATAGGCGGTTCAGCTGCAGCGGTAACCAAAGACAAAATATTAAAATAAGAGACAAGCGGCTCTTTGGACTTCGCCAACAACTTTAAAGAAGCGCTAAAGGCCGCAGGCGATCAGAAGGTGGCATATTTTACTTATAGAGACCCGGATAGCAACTCGACTGACACTTATGTCGTAAAATCAAATGGGGCCGATGCGGTAGCCGATCCTAATGACTACGTCGTAAAGCTAAGTGGCGCTGTCGATCTAAGCAATGCTACGATCACCACAAGCGGAAACGATACGCTGATAACCCTCTAATCTCCGCGATAAACCCCGACCTTTCGGGGTTTATCTTTTTATTTTCCAATTTCTATTTAAACTCCCCTTTCGCGCAAATTTTGCCTTGATTTAAGTTTAACCCAAAACTCAAATTTATCTGCTTCAAATTTCGCTGCTACGGATAAAGCCGCGCGCAAAAGGATAAATCAGGAAGATTTTCGTATTTTTTAGTATAATTGCCCCGAGGTTAAGCCAAAGGGTCGCCGCCTCAGGCTTAAATTTGCCCCAAAACGGAGGTAAATTTAATGCTTCATAAATCGCGGTTGCGGTTATACTATTTTGTATTTTTGCAGTCAAGGCACCAGCCAAGACCCGCCTCGAGCGATCGCGGCAGACTAAGATTTTGCCCTTCGGCGAGTGAATTTATACTTTTTGAGCAAATCTCAAATTTAAAAGGCAGATCGATGTTTTCGTCGTTTTTCGCGAGCAAAAAATGGGCTGCGTGGGCGCATCTGGGAGCGATTTTGATACTGGCTTGCACATATGCGCAGGTGCAGCTAACGGTCGCGATAAATGAATGGTACAAGGACTTCTACGATATTTTGCAAGACGTCAAAAACCACACGGTAGAGGACTTTTGGACGGCGATTAAGATTTTTGCCGCGCTAGTGTTTCCTTTCGTGCTACTGGGCACGGCGATATCGTATTTTACGCGCATTTGGGCGTTTAGGTGGCGAGAGGCTATGACCTTTAGCTACATAGCCTACTGGAAAAAGACGCCGCGCGATGTCGAGGGCAGCTCGCAGCGTATCCAAGAAGACATCTACCGCTTTGCTAAAATAGTCGAGGACTTAGGCGTTACGGTAGTAGATGCGGTTATGACCCTAGCGGCTTTCGTGCCTATACTCTGGGTTCTTAGCGCTCAGGTAAAAGTGCCCTTTATGGAGGGCGTCGCGGGTTCGCTCGTGTGGATCGCGGTAGCTACTAGCGCCGGAGGCCTCGTCGTCTCGTGGTTTGTGGGTATCAAGCTACCAGGCCTTGAGTACAACAACCAAAAAGTCGAAGCCGCATTTAGAAAAGAGCTCGTCTACGCCGAGGACGACAAGCAAAACTACGGCGATACGCGCAAGCTAGAAGAGCTTTTTAAAAAGATAAAATTTAACTTTGGCAGGCTCTTTTTGCACTACGGATATTTCGACGTTTGGAAATACTTTTTCTCGCAAAGTATGATCATCGTCCCGCTCATAGCCCTAGGCCCTAGCGTGCTAACGGGCGCGATAACGCTAGGCGTGATGATGCAAGTCGTAAACGCCTTTTCCAAGGTGCGCGAGAGTTTGTCTATATTTATAAGAAACTGGACGACCATCACCGAGCTACGCTCCATCCACAAGCGCTTGAAAGAATTTGAAACTAACATCGGCTACAAAGGCACGAAAAACGAGAACAACGAGGGGCTAGGGCTTGATATTTTCGCCTACTGGGCGATCACGGCGAGCGCGTTTGCGATATATTTAGCGCTGGTAGAGTTTAGCGCCTAGCACGGGCGTTTTGCGATGCGTAAATCATAAATTAAAACCGCCGTATAACGCGAGCAAATTTAACTACGCCGGGCTTTCTTTATCCGCGAGGTTACCCGCGGCGGCGATTTTGGCGAAAATTTCGTTTTAACTAGGTGCGAGGTTTAGATATCTCGGACGCTAAATTTACCCGCGGCGGTAAGGCCGAACATATAAATTTAGCGCGCAAATTAGTAAATTTATCGCGTTTGATTAATCCCGCTTTTTGCCTTTCCCACTTTTTGCAGACGGATTTTCATCCAGCCTGGCGTCTTTGCCTTAAATTTACGCGCAAAGGCGGCGCGCTTGCCAAAATGCTTGCAAACTAAGCGCCTAGGACGCTTGAAATTTGGGCGCAAATTTATCGGCGTAGAAGTTTTATAAATTTAGCAGACAAATCCGCCGTCCAATCCGACCTTTTCATCGTTACGCCTATTTTAAGCTAAATTTAAACGCCTATTTACGAATTTATAGCAGTTTAAATATATAATTACCCCAAATTTTACAAAAGGAATAAAAATGATGAAAAAATTTATCCTCTCCGCGATATTTGCGGCTACTCTACTAACGGGCTGCTTTACTAGCTCCACTAGCGGCGGAGCGCTGGGCGAAAACAGACGCCAGATGTTTCTAGTCAGCGAGCAAGAGATGAACGAAGCCGCAGCCAAAGCCTACGTGCAGACTCTTAGCGGAGCGCGTCAAAAAGGCGCGCTAAACATCGACCCCGTGATGACCAAAAGAGTGCAAGACGTCGCCAAACGCTTAATCGCGCAGGTCGGAGTCTTTAGACAAGACGCGCTAAAGTGGAAATGGGAAGTAAACGTCATCGACGAAAATACGATAAACGCATGGTGTATGCCGGGCGGCCGCATCGTCGTTTATAGCGGCATCGTCAAAAATCTCTCGCTAACAAACGGCGAGCTAGCCGCGGTTATGGGACACGAGATCGCGCACGCATTGCGCGAGCATAGCCGGGAGCAAGCTAGCTCCGATATGCTCACAAACGTCGGCATTTTCGCCGTTTCGCAAGCTGCGGGACTAGGCGACCTAGCTACCGGCGCCATAAATATGGCCGCTCAGTACACCATCTCGCTACCGTTTTCTCGCTCGCACGAGCGCGAAGCCGACCACATCGGCACGGAGCTGATGGCGCGCGCTGGCTACGATCCTAAAGAGGCGGTAAACGTCTGGGTAAAAATGTCTAAAAAAAGCGGCGGTAGCGTGCCGGAGATACTAAGCACCCACCCATCAAACGAGAGCCGTATAGCCGATCTGCGCGAGGTCGCGGCAAAGCTAGAGCCAGTATATCTGCAAGCCAAAAAGTAAAATTTAGCTAGCGTAACGGCTCTTTTAAACGCTTGCGGCTAGCCGTTTGGGGCGGCAGGCGTTTTTTTATATCTTGCAAGGCGGATTACGAGTCGTAAAATCCGCCGAATGCTAAATTTAAACGATTAGATTTTAAATTTGCCGCTTTGGCTGCTGTTTTTCGATTTGCTTTAAAAGCGGCAAATTTAACCGCTTTTGATTTTTATGGATTTTGGATTAGCTGTTTTTTGTCGTAAATTTAAGTAGTTTTTGACGCCGATTTACATCGCCGCCCGAGTCAAATTTGCGCGCAAATCTGCTTTTTACCGCCCTTTTTATTGCGCAAAGCGACGCGCGGCGGGTACGGCGTTAGTTAATCTCGCGCATCGCATCGAGCCGCTTTAAAAATATCCCTATCCGCTCAAGTTGCGCCGCATCTAACGATCTGCCGGAGTAAAAATACTCCACGCTGTTGCCGTTTGGATAGTAAATTTTGCCGCCGTCGCCGCATCCTCCTGCATTATTTTTGCCGACACAGCTTTCGTTACCCCCTTCCACGTCCTGCTCGCTGCTCGCGCCTCGTCCTTCCGCGCCAAATTTGTGGGCTTGCGCCGATGAATTCGTATTAAATTTTGCGTCACCCTCGGCGTTAAATTTAGCCGCCTGCGAGGGCAAATCCCCGCCGCACGCGAGTTTTAGCCGCCCGCCCAGCTCGCTTGCAAGGCGGTTTAGCGTGCCGTCGATGCCGTCGATGATGCGCACGTATGGCGGCAAAATTTCGCGCAAAACATCCTTAAAATAGTTAAAATGCGTGCAACCAAGCACCAGCGAGCCACGGCGCGCGAGCTCAAATTTGCCCAGTTCCCCCTGCAGATAAGCCCGAACCGCGGGCGAATCAAACTCCAAATCCTGCGCAAACTCCACGAGCCTGGGCAGCGGCAGGCTCCACGTCTCGCACTCTAGCCGCCCCACGAGGCGCGCAAGCTTCTCACCCGCGATCGTTAGCGGCGTGGCGATGAGCAGCGTCGGGCGCGCGCCGAAACTGTCCGCGGCGAGCTTGACGGCGGGCTCCATGCCGATAACCGGCACGCTAAATGCGCCGCTAAGCTCCGAGATGGCCGCGCTCGTGGCGTTGTTGCAAGCAACGACGATAGCCTCCGCGCCGCGCGAGACCAAAAACCCGACCGCATCAAGGCTTAGCCGCACGATCTGGGACCTACTTTTCGTACCGTAGGGGACGTGATCCTCGTCGGCAAAATACAAAAACTCCGCCCCGCTAAACCGCCGCAAAGCCTCGGCCAGCACGCTCAGCCCGCCGATACCCGAGTCAAAAAACGCTATTTTCAAATCTTTATCCAAGGTTAAATTTAAAAGAGATTATAACTCAAATTTGCGGCGATTTCGCCTTTGGACGCAAATTTTGCCTTTTTTCGGCGGCTAAACCCGCACCTTTACGACGCTAAAATTCAGACCTGCTTTCAGTTTAAATTTGACATTTGGGTTGCTGTTTTTAATAAAATTTGGCGTAAAATCGGTTAAATTTAACAAAAGAACTCAAGATGCAAGAAAAAAAGCCGCCGACGCAAAATACGAAATCTCGCGCGCCGTCAATGCTGATCTAGCCGCTATCACGTGCATTTATAACGCAAGCGTTTTAGAGCAAAACGCTACTGTCACGGCTGCATCCAGTCGGCATAGAGGAGCGCGAAGCGTGGTTTGGCGCGCACGAGGCGGCAAATCGCCAGGTATACGTGCTGCGCGAGATCTGCGAGGGAAATTTGACGAACAAAGGCGGCGAAGCTGATTGCGGGAGAAAATTTGGCTCAAACGGCGAAAATTTCGGCGCGCAAAAGATAGGCGCCGCAAACCAAAAAGGCGAAATCTTAGCCTGGGGCAGCCTTGGCGACTATCATCCGCGCGAGGGCTACCGCATCACGGCCGAGATCACCGTCTACGCAGCACCCGAAGCTCGAGGCAAAGGACTGGGCGGACGGCTGGTAAATTTTATGCTTGAGCGCGCGCCTAAATTTGGCATCAAAAACGCCGTCGCGCTGATATTTTCGAGCAACGCAGCTAGCCTAAATTTGTTTGCAAAATTCAGCTTTGCGCGCTGGGGCGAACTACCCGAAGTCTGCGACATGGGCGGCAAAATCGAGAGCCTAACGATATTGGGCAAGAAACTTGGCTAAAATCTGCTGCCACAATAGGGCAAACAGAAGTATTTCTTTGATACGCTAAAATTTAGCCCTGCGAGGCAAATGGCGGAATTCAGCAAGAGTCTAATTGTCCAATAAAACCTATGATTTTTTTCAAACCCGCACCAAATCAAAGCAAAGAGGAAGCGAACAAAGCGTGGCGCTATCTGCACGAGGGGTATGAAAATTTTACGCTTGATTTCAAGGACCGTTACTCCACCGTACACACCAAACAGCAGTTCATCCTCTTGCGGGATCACTCGGATTTCTACAGCGAGTTTTTCATCGCCAGCGTGCCCGACGACATCAAAGCGGGCTGAAGCGTGGCAAGCTTTAGCGATGCCGACAATCTGCTTTCGACCGAGTTCGTGCCGAGCTTCGACGAGTCTCTCGGCGTAAAAGAGGGCAGAGACGTAAGCGACTACTACGTCACGGGCATGGATGCGCAAGGCGGGTTTGTTTATCTACTCTCGAAGCAATACTCAAGCATCCTAAAGCTCGATCCGCGCAGCAGAAAGATCGTGGAGGTTTATAGCTTTGAAGGCGCGAGCGATACCTATGCGCTCGCTATCAAAGAGGGTAAATTCTACGGAGCGAATAAAGTTTTTGTTTTTGAGAGATGAAATTTAAGCCGTCTTTTGGGCGGCTTTTATTTCTTTAATTTCTGTAAAAAATCAATATCTTTATTGCTGTTTCTTTTTTTAAAGCTTTCTAAAATTTTCTTTTCGACTTCCGGCGACCAATATATTTGTAGATTTTCCTTCGCTCTGGTTATTGCTGTATAAAAAATATTATGCGTTATCATTTCATCAACTTCGCTACTTATTACTACTTTTACAGTTTTGTACTCCAAGCCTTGTGCTTTATGAATTGAAATGGCGTATGCCACGTGGAACGGCACAACAGTTTCTTCATCATTATTTTCAGGATTCCCCTCCTCATCAGCCGTTCCGTATTGATTAACATAAAATTTTATCACCGATTTATCGCTATTCTCCAATAACTCAAAATCATACTTTTGTGCATCTAGTCCAGTTATTGATTTTTCAAGTTCGATGCTAAACCAAATTCGTTTTTCTTCAAGCTCAATATTAACAATTTTTCCTTTCATATTATTGTAAATAAGTGGTTTAAATCTTTCTACCTCATTAAACAAAATAGGATCGCCGATCTTATATCTATGAAGACCCCATTCTACAGCTTTTGCTTTATTGCTTTCTTGCAAAATAGTATTTAGGTTATTAATACCATATAATCCATCGTAATTAAGACATAAAACAATCTCATCATCACTAGCTTCAAAACTTAAATCTTCTAATTTTTGCGAATAGCTTTCTCTTTGTAGAATTTCACTAATACAATCACCAAAACTTCTTACTTCATCCCAAAGTTTTAAAAGTTTTTTATCTTTTGTTCTATATGTTTTTTCTAATGTAAAAGTTGCTTTATCAAGAAAGCTCTGAGCGATTTTAAACCAATTGCCAAATGATATCGCTTCTATCTGATATATGTCTCCTACTAAGAGAACGAGCTCAAATTTTACTTTATTGAGTACTTTTTGCATATCATCATTACTTATTGTACTACATTCATCGATAATTAAAACATCGCATTTTGTGTCTGTACCAGCTATTAATTTAGCAACTGTTTTAAATTCACTTTTTGAGCTCGCAGCAATACGTCTTTTTAAATTATCTACAGCAGTATTTGTATTGGCTAAAAATATTTTACTATTTTCTTTAAAAAATTGTGATACGTAATCAATTAAAGTCGTTTTACCAGTACCGGCTGCGCCATAAATCAAGGCGACTTTTGATTTCTCAAATAGATTAATAACAATATTTTCTTTTTCTTTATCATCAATTAGCGTCAAATTGTTCTTTATCCACTCTTTTACAGAATTTGAGTAGTTTTGAATACCGCTCTGTGTCAATTTGTCAAGCCCATCAATAATTTCGATAGATTTTTCGACATACTCTTTGATATAAAAGTGACTTTGAAATTCCTCAATTCTCCTACTGGTATGCCCTTTTGGATTGTTTTTGTTTCCTGGCCATAATTTTGAGTTAAATTGAGATCTTAGATTATCTATATTGTTAAAATTAAATTCCTTTTTATCAACAAATAAGCTTCCGCTATTTTCAATCCTACTTTTTACTGCCCTAGCAAATAATTCATGCTCTCTTCTGCTTGTATCCATACATTCTAACAAATCATAAAAGCTAGGATTGTGATTTATTAAAGATGTAGCAAACGGCATTTGCTCAAATGGAAGACATTTTGAATTTAGTTCTAAATTCAATAAGCGTCTGTCTTCATTATTTGGAAGTTGCTTTTTTATTACTTGATTACGTAAGTTGTGTAGTAAATACCTAATTGTATTTCTACCATCTCCAGTAGTTGTCTTTGCCTTATCTAAAATATCAAAAATATGTGAAACATGGCCCTTAGAAATAATATTTCTTTTTATGTCTTGGTAGTCATATCTGTCAATCAAATCAACTAAGCTAATTTCCTCACGTGTCAAAAATTGCATTAATTCTTTATATTCGTTTGTTTTACTTATTTTTTGACTAAGTCCAAATATCTTGCCAAAATTTTGTAATTCAGCCGGCCTAATAGCAACCTCCAAAAAGTCAATAATTTTTACCTGCAGTGATTTGTTTAGAATTTCTATATTTTCATTACGAATCCATAAATTGACAGCATAATTATCAAAAATTTTAAACTTACAAAACGCAATTAGTTTATCAAATTTACTAAAATTATCAACAGCATTAACAAATGTTACCTCATAATAAATTTGTCCTTTTGCTATGAAAGGCTTGACTTTTGTCACATAGTAAGCATTGCTTTTTTTGTCGGAATTACTTAAAACATTTTTATTTTCTATCTTTTCTACAATTTTTTCATAGTATTCCATAAATTTCTTATCTAAATTAAGCGGGAATTTGTCAAGATTTCTAAGTACTTCAATATTGTATCGCTCTCTTAAAAAATTTTTACACTCGACCAAATACATAAAATACTTAAGCATTAAACGTTCGGATGAATTTTCACTAAGTGTGTAATGCGAGACAGATTTATCTAAAAAATTATGGAAACGGATTAAAAAAGTAAAATTTCCGCCCTTTGATTTGATATATTTAATAGCATTTTCATTAATTGTCTGCTGATACTCATTGGTATCTATTTTTTCTTCGCCGGAGTGAATTTTTTGAAAAATATACTCTACTAAATTTCTAAGCTGAGATAAGATAACTTGACTAACGAATCCTCGTTCATCACACAAGTTATTATTTGCAAGATTTTTATCTATAATTTCACAAGTTCTTAAGATTTGACCATTAAAATCCATTTCTATCCTTAACAAAAATACTATTATTCTATAAAAGATTGTTCTTTGCAAAACAATAAGTCGGATTCTTGTGTGGCTAAAGTATACCGATAAAGCCAAACACAATAAATACCATAGGTAAAACCTAGCTTCGCCGCTCAAATTTATCCTATTTTACGCTATTTTCGGCCTTAAATTTAGCCAAAAGCTCCTCGTCGCATTTCGGGCAGTATTCGTGCTCGCCGCTGATGTAGCCGTGTTTAGCGCAGACGCTAAAGACCGGCGTTATCGTGATGTATGGCAGCTTGTAGTTATTTACCACGCCGCGCACGAGGTCTTTGCATGCCTCAGCCGAGCTGATGCGCTCCTTCATATACAGGTGCAGCACCGTGCCGCCCGTGTAGGAGCTTTGCAGTTCGTCTTGCAGATCGAGCGCCTCGAACGCGTCGTCGGTAAAATTTGCCGGTAGCTGCGTGGAGTTGGTGTAGTAGATATTTTCGCCAAAACCGGCCTGGATGATGTCCGGGTAGCGCTTTTTGTCCTCTTTGGCAAAGCGGTACGTCGTGCCCTCGGCAGGCGTGGCTTCGAGGTTGTAAAGGTTACCCGTACTCTCTTGAAACTCGCGAATTTTACCGCGCAAAAACTCTATCATCTCGGTTGCAAACTCTCGCCCGAAATCGGTCGCGATATTTTCTTTATCATTCGTGAAATTTCTCAAAAGCTCGTTCATGCCGTTGATGCCGATGGTGCTAAAGTGATTGTTAAAGTGCTTTAGGTAGCGCGCGGTGTACGGATACAGGCCGCGTTCGTACATCTCTTGGATAAAGGCGCGCTTTTTTTCGAGCGTGGATTTGGCTAAATTTAGTAGATACTCAAGGCGGGTGTAGAGTCCCTTTTTATCACCTTTATATAGGTAGCCCAGGCGAGCTAAATTTAGCGTCACTACGCCGATACTGCCCGTCATCTCCGCACTGCCAAATAGCCCTCCGCCGCGCTTTAGCAGCTCGCGTAAATCTAGCTGCAAGCGGCAGCACATCGAGCGCACGTGGCCCGGCTTATAGGCTTTGTCGTTTGCGACGCGGTTGCCGTTTTCATCGACCGTGTATTGAGAGCCGACGAAATTTTGAAAATAGCTCGAGCCCATTTTTGCCGTATTTTCAAAAAGCACCTTCGCCACCTCGCTATCCCAGTCGAAATCCTCGGTGATATTTACGGTAGGTATCGGGAAAGTAAAGGGCTGTGAACACTTGTCGCCCTCGGTCATGATCTCGTAAAAGGCCTTATCTATGCGGTTCATCTCGGGTTCAAAGGCGCGGTAGGTCATATCGGTTAGCTTGCTAAAGCCGCGTTTTTGCGCCTCCTTAGCAAGCTCCTCGTCCTCAAGGTCGCTAAATATATGCCTATCCTCGCGCGTCGGAATTTGATCGCGCAGATCGGACGGGCAGGTGATGTCGATCGTCACGTTAGTAAACGGACTCTGGCCCCAACGAGCAGGCACGTTTAGGTTAAAGATAAAGCTAGTTATCGCCTTTTTGATCTCTTTATCGCTTAGCTTGTCGCGGAAAACGTAAGGCGCAAGATAGGTGTCAAAGCTGCTAAACGCCTGCGCGCCCGCCCACTCGCTTTGTAAAATTCCTAAGAAATTAGCCATCTGATAAAGCGCTTCTCGGAAGTGCTTTGGCGCTTTGCTCTCGACCCTGCCGCGCACGCCGTTAAAGCCCTCGTTTAGAAGTGCTCTTAGACTCCAGCCCGCGCAGTAGCCCGTGAGGCAGTCAAGATCGTGGATATGATAATCGCCGTTTCGGTGCGCGAGGCCCTCTTCTTTGCTATACACCTTATCTAGCCAGTAGTTGGCGATAACCTTGCCTGCGGTGTTGTTGATGAGGCCGGCGTTTGAGTAGCTGGTGTTTGAGTTGGCGAGAATTCGCCAGTCGGTGCCGTTGATGTACTCGCTGATCGTTTGGGTGGAGTTGATGTAGGTGGTGTCTTTGTTTAGTCCTAAAATTTGCTCGCGCTGAAGCTTGTGCGTGTGTCGGTAGAGCATAAAGCTCTTCATCACGTCGAAGTGTCCCGCGTTAAAAAGCGCCTTTTCGATGTAGTCTTGGATATCTTCGACGCTTAAAATTTCCTTGTCGAAAACGTGGCTCATAACGTCTAAAAAGACCTTTTCGTCGTATTCTTTACTCTCGCTTTCAAAGGCTTTTTTTATGGCGTCCGCAATCTTATACGGCAAATACTCTTGCTTCGTGCCGTCGCGTTTTAGGATAAATTTCATTTCGTTCCTTGCTTTAAATTTGATGAAAGTATAGATAAATTTGGCTTATAAAAATCTTGCCTTTTGAGATGATAATTCTTGGAAAATATAGGATATTAAATTGTCATTTTTTAGTTTTTTATTGTGTTTATAGAGCGTATTTTAGGACACATTACTGCATAATGCTTAAATTTTAGTCTTAGTAAGATATGATAACTATTACTAAAATTTGCCACTAATGAATACGCGTGTTTAAGGTATGATTTAAAGAATAAGGCTTAACTGTATCTAAAACAATAGTTTAAAATCCCAACGGGAAACCTTATTCTTAAAATATATTATACTTAATTTACGTAAATATAAAATTATTTAGCAAAAAAGCTTAACTAAATCAATATAACTTGATTATTCATAAAATAAGCAGTATAATGCCTTCAAAATTAAAATTTAAGGATATACCTTGAAAGGCAGAAAAATAATTAAGCGTATTTTAAAATGCAGCACCAAGAACCTTGTTATAGTAGTATTTTTCGGTTTTCTTACGAAAGTAGAAATTTTTAGCATAATTTCTGTAAATATGTAGACTTTCAATAAAAATAGTAATATAATTCACGTAAATATTTAAAAGGAAAATATTTTGGGCGATATAGTTAAAATTTTCGCCGACATAGGCGAAGTATACCAAAAAGATGAAAAGCGTCTCAAAAACGAAGCCTACAAATACGACACGATCAAAGCGTATCTCTGCGACATAGAAACTAAGCAAATAGAACCGAATTTAAACATAAATAAAGACGATCTGATAATATGTAGATTTGGCGTAGGCGCAAATTCCGGTAATCTTTTTCCAAATTCTCAATTTTTATCCAAAGAAGTAAATAAAGACGAAGCTA
>CAUQMF010000021.1:0-22853 GCA_963518965.1 uncultured Campylobacter sp. | reverse complement strand
AGGAGCGATCTGGCTAAGGTGCGCGTAGATAGTGTGGATGCCGTTTGGATTTTCGATAATTACGACTTTATCTAGCATCGCGGTTTCTTTAGCAAAGACCACTTTACCGTTAAATACGCTTTTTACCTTCGCGTCCGGCGAATTTGCGCTTAGCACGACCGATTCGTTAAAAATTTTGATGTTATAGATAGGGTCTACATAGTTGCCGAATTTTTGCTTGACCGTAAAACCGTCAAGCGGCGCGATCGTTTTTTCTCCGCTATATTTTTTCACGAGGCTAGTTTGATAGCTCGAGCCAAACTGCTTCACGTCGCCCTCAGACGCGCTCACGCCGGCCTCGCCTTTTTTATTGTTCTTATTTTTTTGAGCTTTGGCTTCGGCCGCTTTTTGCGCGGCTAGAGCTTTTTTAGCCTCTTCGCTCTCTCTTTTTGCGACGATTTTTAGCTCTTCTAGCGTCTTTCTGATCTCGTCTTGTTGGGCTTGCAGGCGCGAGAGTTGCTTTTGATAAATTTCTTTATCTCGCTTTAAATTTGCCAGCGTTTTCATCTGCTTATCTTGCAGGGAAACGAGTTCGGCTTGCTTGAATTTAAAATTTTTTAAATTAGATTTTATGCCCTCTATCTTATCGTTTTGCGTTTTTATCAAATTTTGCGTACTTTCGTACTGTTTGGCAAGTGCGTTAAAATCGTCTTTTAGCACCGAATTTAACTTACTTAGTATTTCCGTGGCAATGATGCTATCTTCACCCTCGGCGTATTCTTTAGGCATTATGAGGTCAAATGAAAACTCATCTGATATGATACGCACAATACTTTTTTGGATATCTTTTTGACTTTGGGTTAAATTTTTATTTTGATTTACCAGCTCATCAAGCTCGTTGCCCGCGCTTTTAGCGCTATTTTCCAGCTGCGATATTTGCATGATGAGCTCTTTCATCTTATCATCGGTTTGTTTAACGCTTTTTTCGCCGCCTATGATGTCGCCGGCTAGGTCGTCTAATTTTTTATTGAGCTGTTTTTCAAGGTCTTTTGAGGATTCAAGATAAGTCGTTTGGTTTCTGATTTTTTCGTTAGTATTAGCCAAAAGCGCGCAAAAAGCCGCTAGCAAAAGCAAGGCGACTCTCATATACCCGTTCTACTCTTTCGCATAACGGTATAAACGGCTAGAAAACTAAGCGTCAAAGAGACTAAAAGCAGCATCGCTCCGTCATAAAACGCATCGATTGCGGGGAAATTTATATTTAACCCGCTCGCAGCGTCTTTTACGGGCTGAAAATCAGGCAAAAACGCGTAAAAAACAACCGTAAAAACGGTTGCTATAACTGAATCAAACAGCGCGGTTTTATATAGCGCGCCAGATTTTAGCCACGACGGAGCGCCAAGTAGCGTCATGATCTCGATACGTTCCTTATGCTCGTAAAGCCAAATTCGCATCTGCTTTAAGATAAGCATAAGTCCGATAAGTCCGATGAGGCAGGAAAATATCGCCGAAATATTTTTAACGAGCTGTAAAATTTTATAGACCTTATCGTGTGTTTTAGAAAACGTCTCTACCCTACTCACGCCCGCGATTTTTGCGATTTTATCTTTGATTTCGCTCATGTATTGCGTACTTGGGAAGGTATTTAGCCTAAGCGAGTAAAATTTAGGCAAAGCCTCTTGCAAAACGGCAATATTTTTAGCAGAAATATCCTTTGATAGTTTTTCTAATACTGATTTTGAGCTAAGAGGCTCGAGCGATTCAAACGTATAAACCAGCGGCTTTACGTCGGTAGCGTTTAGTTCGTTTTGACTCACGATGATGATGGTATAGTCTTTATTCATCATATTTTCGTATTCGCTAAGGGCGCGATTTGCCGACAAGATAAACTCTATACCCGCAAGCAAGGCTACGAGCGGGATGATAACGCTAAGGTGATTTTTAAATGATTTCATATATGCGTCCGTTTTCTATAACCAGATGTCTATAAGGCACTCTTAGCGAGACCGGTATATGGTGCGTAACGACGACGATACAAGTGCCAAGGTATTCTTTTGCCGAGCGCAAAAGTCCCCAAATAACGTCGCTTGAGTATTCATCTAAGCTGCCCGTCGGCTCGTCGCAAAGCAGTAAATTGGGATTATGCGCCAAAGCCCTAGCCATCGCTGCTCGCTGCTGTTCTCCGCCGCTTAGCTCGTTTGGAAATTTATCGGCTCTGTGGAGCAAATTTACATGCTTTAAAAGCTTGGTCGCCTGATTTTTACAGACGCTTGCGCTTAGACCTTTTATCATCAGCGGCAACATCACGTTTTTTTCGATATTCCACTCGCTTATCAAGCGATAATTTTGAAAAACCACGCCGATTCGTTGCCTTAGTTTGTCTAAATTTTGCTGAGTTATATCCGTCATATCCGTCAAACAAACGCTCAAAGAACCCGCGCTTGGCTTCATCTGGCCATAAAAAGACTTTAAAAGCGTGGATTTACCGCTACCGCTTTGCCCCGTGATAAAAACGAAATCATCGGAATAAATGTCGAATTTAGCGTCCGTTATTAGATTTTGCTCGTTCTCGTATCCTAGGCACAGTCCGCTTGCGCTAATTATTTTTTGCATCCGCTAAATACTCCTTAAACGCAAGATGCGCCCTTAAATTTTCAGCCGTAACGAGCGGCTTTTTTATAAAATATTCCGCGCCTTTTTTGCCGAGCAAAACATAGCAATGCTCGGGTGCGTTAAATGCGCCAAACGCCGCGCGAATCAAAATTTCACCTTCTTTTTCGTATTTTTCCTCCAAATGCAAGAAAAAATTGTCCTCTTTTATCGTTTGGTTGCTAAATTTAGCCGCGATCTTGCCCGTATCGTAGCCGTTTTCAAATTTTAGCTCGCCTTGACCCACTCTAGGCTCGCTTTGCTTTTCGCAGGTAAATATAACGTCGTAAATATCCTTTTGATGCCTTTTCCAGCGGTCTTCATATTTGCTGCTTACTTTTAGATCGCGATTTTTGTAAATTTGAACATCGGCGTCGCTCAAATTTAAAATTTGCGCCAAAGTAAAGTCCGCATACTCGCGGCTATCGGTTCTTAGCTCAAATTTGCCGCCCGCTTTTAGCGTTCGTTCGCACTCTAGGACAAATTTCGCCGAGGCCACGCGCCTATGAGGAGCATCGTCCCAAGGTACGGGAAAATGAAGGAAAATCTTATCTATAAAATTTGACTCCACAAGCGACAAAAGCAGTCTCGCGTCGCAGTTTACGAGCATGACGTTGTTTAGATTTTTAGCTTTAGCTAGCTTTGCGACCTGCTCGAGCGAGGGTTTATAGACCTCGATGCCGACGACTAGGGTATTTGGATTATTTTCCGCCTGAAATAGCAAGTGCCTGCCAGAACCAAATCCGATCTCGATAAATCTGCTCTCAAATTCGCTCTGATTTAAATTCTCAAGCAGCTCGCTCACGCTAAAGATCGCCGAGTCTTTTTGCGTGAGGCGCGTATTTTTTACCGCGATGGCTTCGCTTAAAATTTGATCGCAATAAAGCTCTTTAAATTTAACCAAAGCATTTTGCAAAAGCCCTATTTTAGCAGGCTTTGTTAGCTTTTCGCCTTTTACTACCCAATCATTTTCGCGCTTTTTTAGCGTGATAAAAAACTCCTCGCTAGAGCTTTTTGTATAGACGAGGCTAACGCCTTGCCTGCCGCGAGCCTCCCACAAAAAGCTTATCTCGCCGCAATCTTTTGGAGTAAAATTTACGTTTTTAGCTATAAAATTGGGCATTATTCGACGGTTATCTCGGCTTTTGCAGAAGCGTCGGAGCTTATGCCGTATTCATCTACGGCGATCACTTTATAGCTGTATTTTTGCCCGTAAGCAACGCCGTTATCGACGAATTCGTTGCCCGTTATATTTGTAAATTTTTGCTCGCTTCCGCCGCCGTCTCTTATAACGGTAAAGCTTCTAGCCTTATCAGAGGCATTCCATGTGAGCTTAACCGCCGTGCTGTCGGCCACGATAGATGATACAACCGGTGCGTCGATAGCTCCTAGCGTCATACCGATGATAGGCTCGCTAGGCTTTTTAGATTCTAGGCCGTCTTTATCGACGATGGTGATTTTATAGTATCTAGTCGCGCCGTTTTCGTTTATGAGATCCTCGTAGCTATTTGACGTGGTTTTAACGAGGTAGGTATAGGGCATAAATTTGCTTGAAGCGCTGTAAATTTTATAGTAGGCAAAGTCGTCGCTAGCCACGCTATCCCACGTCAAAATAATCTTTTTAGGCGCGTTTTGGGTTGCCTGAGCGTTTACGACCTCGTTTGGTAGCTGCTTCGTCGTAGAGTCTACGATCTCGCTCGGTTTTGAGATCGTGCCGCTAGTAGTTTTTACGAAAACTCTATACTTGTAGCTTTTGCCCGACTTTACGTCGTCATCGATATACTCGGCGTTTAGTCTGCCTTTTACCTCGGCGATTTGCCTCCAGTTTTCTTTATTTATATCTGCTTTTTCGATGACGTAAGACGCCGTGCGAAGATCAGGATGCGGTCTCCAGATGAGCTTCACGCGCTCTGGCAAATTCGTAAGCGCTCTAACGAAAGGCACCGAGTCCATAAGAGGCTTGGTCGTCGCGCTAACGATGACGCCTTGATTTGAGACTTGCTTGCTCTCGTTATACGTCCTCATCTCGTACGAGTATGTCGTCTCGGGGGCTAAATTTGCGTCTACGTAGTGGCTGGCAAAGCGGTCTTTTATGTCGGCTACGACCTTCATTTTGCCGTTATTTTCGTTTGGATTTGAGCGGTATAGATAGTAGCCCGCGACGTTTGCGGTCGGAGTCGGCGTCCACTCAAAGCCTACTTCGGTCATATCGCTTATGGTTTTTAGGCTCTGGACGGTAGGTAAATTCGCATTTACTTGCGCGGGACCGCTAGATGATACGCATCCACTCATCACAATGGCCAAAGAGCTCGCTAAGCCCCATAAAATCAATCTTTTCATCTATATTCTCCTTGCTAAATTTGCTAAGTAAAATTTCACTAAAATCATCCCAGACGGGCGCTACAAAGCTCATCTGCCCGCCCGTGCGCGGATGCGTGAAATACAGCCCGTAGGCGTGAAGCATCACTCGGCCGATTTTATCCTTTTCGCTCTTAAAACCGTATAAAGCATCGCCCAAAATATGGCGGTTTAGGCTAGCTAGATGCACCCTTATCTGATGAGTTCTACCCGTAAAAAGCTTTGCCGCGATCAAATTTACGCCCGCGCTTTTGCTCTGCACGGGAGCGTCAAATTCGCTAAAAAGCAGATTAGCAAAGGCGCTTTTTGCCGCGCGGCCGTCCGAAACGATCGCCTTTTTTAGGCGGTTAGCTGGATTTCGTCCGATAGCTCGCTCGACGATGTAGTTTTGCTTGAGCGGCAGATCCGTTAGCGCTAGATAAATCCGCCCCATACTTTTGTCGCTTAACTGGCTTGAAAGCGCGGCGTGAGCGGCATTGTTTTTAGCCACGACGATAGCTCCGCTAGTGCCTTTATCTAGCCTGTGCACGATGCCCGCCCTGCTTTGTCCGCTTAAATTTGATAGCAAAAATTCCTTCGCGCCCAGCCAGTCCACAAGCGTGGGCTCCTTGACGCTAGGAGCTGGATGGACGACTAAATTTGCCGGTTTATTTAGCACGAGCAAGTCCTCGTCCTCGTAAATAATCGGCACTTCAAATTCCGCTTCAAATTTAGCCCTATCAGGCTCGCTTTGCTCAAATTTTATCTTCAAAACGTCGCCCAAATTTAGCTTTGCGGAGGGCTTAGTTAAAGGCTTACCGTTTAGGCTAACCAGCCCGCTTTTTATCAAATTTAGGGCTTGGTTTCTAGCGACGTTTAGCTCAGCCGCTAAAAACGCGTCCGCCCTAGCCTGCGCATCCTCTAAAATTTTGATCTCTTTTTCCGTCATTTTTAGATTTGTTTCCTTTAAAATGCTATAATCGCTCAAAAAAGGCAAATTTTTGATAAGACTCGATAGGCGAATTTTAACCCATTTTGACTTCGTTCAGCCGTTTTTGATACTTCCTATTATTATTTTATCATACATTTTGGTTTCTGAGGCAAATTCTATCCTAGCCGGCAAGCAGCTTGTATATTTTGGCGTAGGACTAGCTGCGTTTTTATTTTTCTTTTTGCTCCCCATTCGCAAGATCGCCTGGCTCATACCGCTATTTTACTGGATTTGCGTCGTGCTGCTTATTTGCGTCGATCTTTTCGGCGCAAGTAAACTGGGCGCGAAAAGATGGCTTGAGTTTCCTTTTATCCACTTTACGCTTCAGCCATCAGAGATCATGAAACCGGCGCTTCTTTTGATGCTAGGCTACCTCATAAAACAGCGCCCGCCCGAAGAAAACGGCTACGGCCTCAAGGACTTTTTACGCCTTAGCTTTTATATCCTTTTGCCTTTCGTGCTGATTTTAAAAGAGCCTGATTTAGGCACCGCTTTGATACTGCTCATCGTGGGCTACGCCGTGCTTTTTATCATCGGGGTAAATAAAAAAATCTGGTTTGCGATATTTGCGGGGGTTTTGCTCGCTGCCCCTTTGATTTACGAAAATTTGCACGATTATCAAAAAAAACGTATTACGGATTTTTTAAGCGAAGAATCTAACTACCACGTACGCCAAAGCATCATCGCTATCGGAAGCGGCGGACTAAAGGGCAAACCAAAAGACGAAGCGACACAGACGCATTTTAAATTTTTGCCCATTTCCACTAGCGATTTTATCTTCGCGTATACGATCGAGCGATACGGATTTTACGGCGGGCTTGCGCTACTTAGCTTTTACGGCGCACTGATAGCTCATCTGCTCAGCCTAAACTACGGGCTAAAGGATGATTATTTCACCCAGACGATGACATCGGGGATCGGGATACTCTTGTTTATCTACGTCAGCGTAAATATCATGATGACGATAGGATTTGCGCCGGTGGTGGGCATCCCGCTGCCGTTTTACAGCTACGGCGGTAGTAGCTTCGTTACTTTTATGTGTCTTTTTGGGATTTTGCAAAATTTGCTCGCATTTCGCTTTGATCCGACCTATAGGCTGGTTAAATTTAAAATTTAACTGCGTATTTTATCTTTGCGGCGCGGCGGCCTTAAGCGCCGCGCGAACGCTCTAAGAGCCGTTTTCATCCTATGTTCTGCGGTTAAGGACGAGATTTTAAAGCGCGAAAGCTCTGGGGCGCAGTTTTATTAGGCAAATTTGACGCGCGAGTGCTTGCTTACGAGAACATAGCCGTAGCCTTGATGCCCTAGTAAATTTTGCCAGACTCGGTTTTAGTCAAATTTAGCATTTTTATCGCTTGCGGTCTTAGCTGACGCTAATGCCGAATTTCGCTCGCGCCCTTTGCAGATCCTCCTCGCAGTCGATACCGATGCTGTCGCTTTGCACTTCGAGCATGAGGATTTTTTCGCCGTTTGATAGCGCGCGCAGCTGCTCTAGTTTTTCGGTATTTTCGAGCATCGAAGGCGCAAATGAGCAAAATCTTTTCAAATTTGCCGCACCGTAGCCGTAGATGCCTAGATGCGCCTTGTATGCGTCAAACGGAGCGCGGTCAAACGGGATGCGCGAGCGCGAGAAATAAAGCGCGTAGCCCGCGTCGTCGGTCACGACCTTGACCAGGTTTTTATCGTCCGCTAGCTCGCTGCCCACAAATTTAAAGCACGAAAACATAAATGCTCGCGCCGCATTTTTCTCGCAAAATTCTCTAAATTTGACGATATTTTCAGGCTCAATAAAGGGCTCATCAGCCTGCACGTTTATGATGATTTCGCTATCTTTGACGCCAAGTATGCCCGCAGCTTCGTTGATGCGGTCGGTTCCGCTTTGATGCGCCCGGCTCGTCATCACGGCTTTAAAGCCGAATTTTTGCGCGATCTGCACCACGCCCTCATCGTCTGCGGCGATCACGACCTCATCAGCCGCGCTCACTCTGCGCGCCGTAGCAACAAACATCGGCACGCCGTTTATTTCGCGTAAAATTTTATTAGGCATTCGCGTCGAAGCGAGCCTTGCAGGGATGATGATCATCGCTCGATCCAAGCTAAAATTTTAGCTTCTATTTCACTCTTTGCGGCGATTTCGTTATGCACTGCGGCTTTTGCAAATAGCGATCTTATCGCGCCTGGCACTTCGTCGTTAAACTCCGCTGCTAAAGCCTCAAGACCTCTTTTTTCGTCTTTTAGCGTTTCGTTTTTTAGCGCCTTAAACATACTTGGAGCAAATTTGACCCAGTGCGCAGTCGACGTTATCACGGACGGACGCGTTAAATTTGTCGCCGCTTTAAAGCATGTAGCCGTGTGCGGATCGACGGCGACGCCCTTTGCCGCCCACTCTTTTATGTATTTCTCGCACTCCTCGTCGCTGCAAAAATCAGCGCAAAAATCCTCTTTTAGCGCGTCTAGCTCGCTCTTTGAAAGCTCGTAAAAACCATCGCTAGCAAGATTATCCATCAGCTCTTTGGTTCTCACGGCGCCAAATTTATCAAAAAGCAGCCTCTCGACGTTTGAAGAAACGAGGATATCCATCGCCGGACTGATCGTCTTAACCAGACTTTTGCCGCGCAGATCGTATCGCCCCAGCGTGAAAAACTCGGTAAGGATGTTGTTTGCGTTTGAGACGATTTTGATTTTGCCGATTTTTGCGCCCATTTTTTTGGCGTAGTATGCGCCTAGTGCGTTGCCGAAGTTGCCGCTAGGCACGATGATGTCAAATTCGCCCTTTAGCGCGTCCGTTTTTAGCAGATAAACGTGGGCGTAAACGTGATAGATGATCTGAAATAAAATCCGCCCGAAATTTACCGAATTTGCCGCCGAGAGCGAGAGTCCGGCCGCGCTTAGGCGCTCTTTAAATTTCTCGCTAGCTAGCAGGCTTTTTAGCGCGCGCTGCGCATCGTCGAAGTTGCCCTCGATGCCGATTACTTTGAGGTTTGCGGCGTCTGCGTTTATCATTTGTAGGCGCTGTACCTCGCTAGTGCCGTCTTTTGGATAGAGGCAGACGACTTTGACGCCCGGTGCGTCCGCAAAGGTCTCGAGCGTTGCAGGTCCCGTGTCGCCGCTGGTGGCGCACATTATGAGGTATTTTTCGCCTCTTTTTGCTGCTAGCTCGCTAAGTAGCGCGCCAAAAGGCTGTAGCGCCATATCCTTAAACGCGCGCGTAGGTCCGTGATAAAGCTCGTTTACGTAGAGGTTTTCGCCGATTTTTCGCACCTTCACGGGATTTTGCGGATCGTCAAATCTCTCGTACCGCTTCACTGCCCTCTCAAACATCGCCGCATCAGCGTCAAATCCAAATTTTTCTATGATTTTTAGAGCGATTTGCGCGTAGGTTAAATTTACCGCCTCGGCAAAAAATTTATCGTCTAGCTTAGGTAGCTGCGTCGGCGCGTAAAGCCCGCCGTGAGCGGAGCTGGGGCTTAGTAGCGCCTGGCTAAATTCTACGCTTTTTAGGCTCTCGCCCGCATTTGCTCTAGTTTGAAATAGCTTCATTTACTTTCCTTTTTTATCCATTTTTTGTATTTTTTGCTAGCTTTATCCGCCTTAAAAGCCACAATCTCGGGCAGATTGTAGTCGTGATGTTTCTTTATAAATTTAGCGATTTTTTTAAATTTAACCGCGGTTTTTACGAGTAAAACTCGCTCTTTTTCATCCTTTATCTCGCCGTCCCAAAAATAAACGCTATTTGCCTTAAAAACACTGACGCAAGCGGCAAATTTAGCTTTAACGAGCTTTTTGGCTAGAGTTTTAGCCGCGTCCTTATCGGCGCAAGAAGTTAGTACGAATTTCATTAAAGCGTCCTAAAATTTTTAGCAGATTATAGAATTTTCTCTTTGATAATTCGTTTAAATTTATCCGCCAGCGTCGTTTTTAGCGCGATGACGGAAAGAGGCAGGCCAAACTCCTCCATCTTTACGGCGTCTTTTCGCGTGACCAAAAGCGAGGTCGCGCCGTAGCGCTCTAGGATACTCGCTAGCTCATCTCGCGAAAACGCGTAGTGATCAGGGTATATCTCGCGCCCGATACAAAGGCTAAAATAAGGCTCCAGGCGCTGCGGATTTGCGATAGCTGTGACCAAAACCATCTTTGGCGTCGGGTTTAAAATTTCGCTTGTGCGCGTAAAATCCTCGCCCTCTTTTACGACATAGTCGGCTTTGGCGTAAAATTTGCCAGGGTAGCGATACGCGCCGCTAGGCAGGACGAAATCAAAATACGGCTTTGCGGAGGGGAGGATTAGGACGTTAAATTTTTTGATATGAAATTTACCGAAGCCGTCATCGAGTAACACGTACTTTGCGCCTAAATTTAGGGCTTCTTTTATCGCGATGTCGCGGTTTTCGCTCACGATGACGTTTGCATTTTTCACGCTTTTTGCGTACTCCATCGCCTCGTCGCCGCTAGCCGTGACGTCCACCAAAATTTCGCCCGAGATCGCGACCTTGACGAGTCCGCTTGAAGCTCTGCCGTAGCCTCGCAAAATGACGACGCCGCCCTCAAATTCGTTTAAGATAGCAATACTAAGCGGCGTCTTTCCGCTGCCGCCTAGAGTTAAATTTCCGATGCTGATAATCGGCAAGCCAAAGTCCTTGGCTCGGCTAAATTTAAACTTTAAAATCACGCCGATGCAGTAAAGCGCGCTCAATGGCAAAAGCGCTATAGCCAGGCACTTTTGCCATAAATTCGGAACGTAAAAATACTCCTGCGCGAAGGCGTAAATTTGACGCTTAAGCACGAGTTCTAGCTATCTCTAGCATAGTCTCGCACACGCGGTGTGCTTCCTCGTCGCTAAGCGCGTTATAAACCGGAAGCGAAAGCACCTGCTGATACGTCCTTAGCGCGTTAGGAAAAGAATTTACCTTAAGCGAATATTTACTTTTATAGTAGCTTAAAAGATGCATAGGCTTATAGTGAAGCGCCGTGTGAATGCCGCGCTCTAGCAGCTCTTTGGCAAACCCGTCGCGATTTTTGTCGATTTTGATGATGTACTGGATATATATGTGATCGCGTTTTTTGATAGGAAGCGAGACGTGCGGGCAGTCTGCTAGCGCCTCGTCGTATAGCGCGGCGATAGCGCGGCGACGCTGGATAAATTTATCGTTTTTTTCAAACTGAGCCATCGAGTATGCGGCGCAAAGTCCGGTTAGATCGTATTTTACTCCGATATCCACGACGTCGTAGATATAGCCCAGGTTGCCGTCTTTATCTATGCCGCCTTTTACGATGGCGTAGTTGCGTAGCAGCCTAGCGCGCTCGGCGATGGCGTCGTCGTTAGTGAGCATAAAACCCGCCGTCGCGATTGGATTAGTCATTTGCGAATGCATATTAAAGCAAGAGACCAGCGAGCGCTTATCGGAGCCGATTTTGACGCCGTTATACGTTAGTCCTATAGATTTTCCCGCATCGATTAGCACTTTTATTTCGTATTCGTTAGCGATGTCGTATATCTCGTCCATATCGGCAGCCTGCCCGCCTATATGATTTACGAAGATTCCTTTTAGCTTTTTGTGATTGTGGATTTTTAGCGTATTTCTTAGAGACTCGGCGTTCATATTAAAGTCGTCTTCGTTTATATCGACAAATATCGGCTCGGCGTCAAAATGCCTAATCGCCTGAGCGACGCTAGGGGTAGAATTTACCGAGCAGATGATCTTGTCGCCGCGCTTTAGATCCATCGAGCAAAGCGCCAGATGATGCGCCGCGCTGTTGTTATTCGTCGTTATGGCGTGCTTGACACCAAAATACTCCTGCAGCTCGCTCTCAAATCTTGCTACGATCGCCGAGCCGTGGTCTTTTAGCGCCTCTTTGATGAGATTTATCTCCGTATCGTCGATAGACGGTCTAAAAAACGCTATTTCTTCCATTCTGACCTCCTTATTTTTATTTTTTACCTTATTCTTGTTTTTAATATCGACCGACTTTGGTGCGAGCTTTTATGATTTTACGCTCGTTTAAATCAGCCCCTTATGTTTTTCCGCTCGCATCAAACGACGCGTCCAAGCCGCCAAACTAGCACTTCCCGCCACGAGCCGGCATTTTCTCGTTTTAGGGCGTTTTACCGTTTATATAGCAAAAAGTCTCAGCTAAATTTAAGCACTAAAACCGTAAATTTAGCTCAAATTTCACTCGCCCTCTAGGCTCGCAATTGGCGGCAACAAGAGCTTAAATTTATTCGCTCTCATTCTTGAAAATACCGTAGAGACGAGCTTTGGATCAAATTCTCGCGCCAGTTCGTCCTCGCTTTTACTCTGCGCCAAACGCAAGACCTCATCCAGCCGCTCGTAGCTATATCCTATATCGGCCTCGTCGCTTTGCCCTTCCCAAAGGTCGGCGGACGGCGCTTTTGCGATGATTTTTTCATCTATGCCAAGCTCGCGCGCTAGCTCGTAAATCTCGGTTTTAAACAGCTCGCCGATCGGATTTAGCGCGCACGCCGTATCGCCGTAGATCGTACCGTATCCTAGAAGGCGCTCGCTTTTGTTGCTAGTACCCACGACTAGCGCGTTTATCTTTGCCGAATAATCATATAGCAGGCACATCCTCGTCCTTGCGCTTAAATTCCCCATACGCAAATTTGACGGCGACTCGCCGATTTGCGCGGTAAAGCTATCTAAAATCGGCTGAATTTCGATGATTTTATGCGTTATTTTTAGATCTTTGCAAAGCTTTAGTGCGTCGCTTAAATTTTGTTCGTTTGAGTATTTCGTCGGCATCAAAAGCGCATGCGTTTCAATGCCCGTGCGCGCGCAAAGAGCGGCCACGACGGCAGAGTCTATGCCGCCGCTAACGCCTAAAACAAAGCCCTTTGCGCCGCTTTTTTTAAGGTAGCTCGTCAAAAATTCTACGATTTTCTCGCCAATCTTCGCCCAATCTCTCATCGTCTCCGCCGTCAAATTTAACTTTTTTCTTAATTATACATTTATAATTATAAATTTAACTTTTAAGCTTAAAAAATATACAATCTATTTTAATTAAAATTGACAAAAGGACTAGCTTGAAAATTTTATCAAAACCATGCGGCGATTATCAAACTAATTGCTACGTAATATCCAAAAATGGGCGTGAAATCATTATTGATGCGGGACAAAATTCGTTTAATTACGTTTGCGAAATTTCACACGCTCCACTCACGATACTAAACACGCACGGACACTTTGACCATATTTTTGACTGCGCCCGCTTAAAAAATTTTTTTAATATTTCTGCGCACATTCATAATAACGACGCCTTTATGCTAAAAAACGACGTTTGGGGCGCGGGATACGAGACGACCGACGAGGCTATCTGCGTAGGCGGAGCGAAATTTGAGGACGTTAAATTTAACATAGAAGACTTTGAGATTGAGTTTATGCACTTTCCCGGACATACGCCAGGATGCTGTATGGTGCGCGTGGACGACGTTATTTTTAGCGGAGATTTTTTGTTTAGAGGCTCGATCGGACGCTATGATTTTTTGTTTTCAAACGCCGAGGATATGCGCCAAAGCCTGCTAAAATGCAAAAAAATGCAGGGTGATTTTACGCTTTATCCCGGACACAGCGAAAAAACGACGCTAAAAGCCGAGCAGGCAAATTTGGACTTTTGGTTAAAGCGGCTAGACGGACGGTTTTAGATTTTTATCAAAATGTTCGCTGCGCTAAGGCGGCTTTTGCGGATCGATTAAATTTAGCCGTTAAATCGCGACGGCTAGGTTAAATCAACCAAAATGCGCTAAGAATAAAATTTGGCGACGCAGCAAAAGGACTTAAATTTATAAAATACAACTTGGCGCCATCACTTAAGCTTAGTTTTAGATTCTTGCCCTCGTCCGACTTGTACGTATTAAATTTGACGCTTTAATTTAGCACGGACAGGGTGCGAAATATCCAAGCGTCTGAGTAAATTTACCCTGCTTTACGACCAAAATTTAATGCCTCATTTCAAAAAATCCGATAAAATCTAAAATTTCGCCGTCAAGAAATAAAACTCAAAGACGGTGCTTTTAAAACGGTCTAGGCGGCTTTGGCGTCGCCCGTGCAGATCTGCTCTTTTGGTTTGCGTCGCCCGCACAAGCGCTAACCGCCTGCCCGCAAGCTAACGTTTTGCCAAGCATTTTTGCTTCTTGCGGCTTAAATTTTTGATTAAATTTGATTCGGGCAAATTTTGAACGTAAAGCGATAAGGCCAAGTATTTTATAGAAACATTTTGCTTCGCAAAAACGCTACGCTTGTTTTGAGATGGATTTGAATGTTGTGAAGCAAAAATGAGCAAGGCTAACCAAATAGGTTGCCGCAGCGATATTTTTGCAAGCTCATTCAAAGACGCTCAAAAGACGAGCCGTTATCCCCAAAATCATAGAGGCAAGGCGTAAAATTTAAACCCTTCTTGCTCAAACCCACTCGCAAATGCCTGAAATTCCTCAAATTCGGCTCCGTTAAACTCCGCTCGCCAGATCGCGCCCTCCTCGTTAAATTCTCGCTCAAAGCTTAGATTTCGCTTTTCAAAATAGTGCTCAAAGCGCGAGCCCAGCGCGTACGGCGTAAAAAACAGGCAAAGCGATTTTATCTCAAATTTAACCAGCGCCCCGCAGCCCTCAGCCTCCTCTATCGCCGCGTTTACCGCTGCACCATACGCTCGCACGAGTCCGCCCGTGCCTAGCTTTATCCCGCCGAAATACCGAACGATGAGCGCGCCCGCGTTTACGAGCTGGGCGCCTCTAAGCGCGTTTAGCGAGGGCTGCCCGCTCGTGCCCTTTGGCTCGCCGTCGTCGCTTTGATTTTCCACTATCTGGCCGTAGCCGTTTCGCTCGCGCAGCGCCCACACGACGTGCTCGGCCTTTGGATGCTCGGCCTTTAGGCGCTCGTGCAAGGCCTTAAACTCGCAAATAGGACACAAAAAGCATAAAAACGTCGATTTTTTGGCTTCAGTTTTGGTCGATACGACCCGCAAAACCGTTTGCAATTTTCTCCTTTAAATAAAGCCCGATTTTAGCGAAATTTTAAAAATATTCTTATAAAATGGCGACTCAAATGAAATAAGCTCTCAAAAAAGAATGAAAATGTTTAAAAAAATCTCAAAAAAAACGCTTTGGCAAATCATCGCTATGATCGTATCTAGCGCCGTTTTTAGTGGCTCGGGGATCTTAATACTAGCCTTTATCAACAAATACCTCTTAAATTTAAAAGAAAAAGACGCTCAAATTTTGCTCGCGTTTTTCGCGCTTTTGATTTTGTTTTTGGGCTTTTCGGTGCTCTCGCGCATCGCTCTTAGCGTGATCGGCAACGACTTTGTCTACGAGCTGCGAGCCAAAACGATAAAACGGATCCTAGATACCGCAAATCAAAAAATCGTAGCCGCGGGTAAGTCAAATCTGATCGCCTCGCTCTCAAGCGACGTGCGCAGCCTAACCGACGGCTTTATGCAAGTGCCAAGCATCATCCAAGGCGTGCTCATCATCGGCGCGACGGGCGCTTACGTGCTATACATCTCGGCCGAGATTTTCGTGTTTTTGGTGCTTTGGACGAGCGCGGCGACGTGGATTTGCAAGCGCTCGATCAAAAATATCCACAAATACTTCGAGCAATACCGCAAGTGCGAGGATGCGCTATACCGCGACTATCAGACCTGTATCGAGGGGCATAGGGAGCTTAGCTTAAATTTAGCCCGCGCGAAGCGGCTTTTTCTGGAGCGTTTCATACCCAACGCAAAAAGCCTGCGCGAAAATATCGTAAAAGCCGAGATCCATCAATCCTTTATGAGCAACTGGCTAAACACCGTGATGCTAGGCGCCGTGGGAATCGAGATATATTTTTGCCTAGCTTGCGGCGCCGCAAGCCTACAAGACGCGATCACGGTGGCTTTGGCGATACTTTTTTTGCGAGCGCCTCTCATGATGCTGCTTTACTCCGTGCCTAGCGTCTTTCGCGCGCGTATCGCCTACGAGCGGCTAAAAAAGCTAGACCTAGCACCCTTTGAGCCGGAATTTGAGCTAGGCGAGACAACTCCGCAAATTTGGCAAAAACTACGCCTAAAAGATATAAATTTCGCCTACGACGAGGGGAGCGAATTTGCGTTAAAAGATATAAATTTAGAGATCAGACGCGGCGAGACGGTGTTTTTGATCGGCAAAAACGGAAGCGGCAAAAGCACGCTGTTTATGATTTTAGCGGGGCTTTTAGCGCCAAAAAGCGGCGAGATGTTCGCCGACGACGTCAAGATTACCGAGTCAAATTTAAAAAGCTACGCAAATACGATCAGTGCTGTGTTTAGCGACTTTTATCTCTTTGACGAGGTTATGAGCGACGACGAGGCGCTGATAGAGGTGCTGCTAAAAAAGATGTCGATAGAAAATAAAGTAAGCGTCAAGGACGGAAAATTTAGCACGCTAAATCTCTCTCAAGGCCAGAAAAAGCGCCTTGCGATGGTCGCGGCGCTGCTTGAAAAGCGCAAATTTTTGATCCTTGACGAGTGGGCGGCCGATCAAGACCCGGAGTTTAGGCGGCATTTTTACACTGAGTTTTTACTGGGGCTTAAGGCGCAAGGCTACACGATTTTTGCGATCAGCCACGACGATGCGTATTTTGACGCGGCAGATAAAATTTACGAGATAAAAAACGGGCGAATCGTGCTTGTTAAGGGCTAAAATTCAGCTAAAAACGGTTAAAATAACAAATATCATTTTTAACTAAGGAGATAATATGAAGCTGGACGAAGAAGCAAGAGAAGCCAAAGAGATGGCGCTAGGAATGATGAACGATAACTTCATCGGCATTACCGAGGATATGTGCGCGAGATTCGGCGGCTTTACCAACCCGCAAAACGTCAAAATGACCGACATCACCGAGGACGGCATGCATATCGCCTGCGACGAGGGCGAGGTGTTCGTACCGTTTGAGAAAAAAGCCGAACTAACGGTCGAGAGCCTACGCGACGAAGTCATAAATATAGTAAATAGTATGGAAAACTAGCGGCGGCGCGAAATGTTTGAAACCAGACAAAAGGGGCACGCAGGGCCGACGCGTCCCAAAAAAATAAAAATGGCGACTAACGCCGAGGTGGAGAAATTTTTAACCGAGGAGCTGCCCGCGCAAAAAGACGGCGTGATCTATATCCACGTGCCTTTTTGCGATAATATCTGCTCGTTTTGCTCGATGAACCGCACGAAACTAGAAGACGAGCTAGACAGCTACGCGCAGTATCTGCTGGGCGAGACCAGGAAATACGGCAAATTTCCGTATCTGCAAGCTAAAAATATCCGCAGCGTATATTTTGGCGGCGGCACTCCGACGATACTAAAAGAAAAGCACCTAGAACCGATCATCACGGCTCTGCGATCAAATTTTAATATCTCGGACGACTGCGAATTTAGTCTAGAAACCACGCTGCATAATCTAAATTTGAGCAAAGTACGCCTACTAGAAAGCCTAGGCGTAAACCGCTTTAGCATCGGCGTGCAGACGTTTTCGGACAAAGGTCGCAAACTGCTAAACCGCGTCCACGACAAAAAAGGCGCGATAGAGCACCTAAAAATGATCAAGCAAAATTTTAGCGGCATGGTTTGCACGGATATTATATTTAACTACCCTGAGCAAACGATAGACGAAGTGCTAGAAGACGCGCGCCTAGTAGATGAGCTAGAAATCGACAGCACGAGCTTTTATTCGCTTCAGCTTTTTGAAAAATCGCAGCTCGCAAAGACCGTAACGCAGGACTACTACGACGTGAACTACGAGCACGAGCTACACAACGCTTTCTTTGAAAAGCTGCTAGGCACGGGCAACTACGAGGTGCTAGAGCATACTAAATTTAACCGCATCGGCCGCGACCGCTATCAGTATATCCGCCTAAGCCACCAAGGCGCCGATATCCTGCCACTAGGAAGAGGCTCGGGCGGAAGGCTAGGCTACTACGACATCTATAACGCTAAAGAAAAAATGCGTATGATAAACAAAGTAGACGACAAACAGCGCGCCGAGGGACGGCTAAAAAGCCTCTTTATGTACCCGAAAATCGACCTCGCGCAGGTAAAAAGCCTGGTTGAGGGCGAGACGTTTGACGCGCTAACGGAGTTTTTCAAAAAATGCGAGAGCAAAGGCTATATGCGCATAGAAAACGGTTTTTTAAACTACACGATCGACGGCGTATTTTGGGGTATGTCGATCGGCACCGAAGTAGCAAATATCTCACAAAAGGACTTTGAATGAAAAAAATAGTTATCTACACGAGCGCGACGGGAAATACCGAGAAAGTCGGTCTTGCCATCGCAAACGAACTTGGCTGCAAAGCGGTCAAATTTACCGAGGATCTGCACCTAAATTTGGACAGTTACGACTTTATCGCGCTTGGATTTTACGTCGATAAGGGCGACGCGGAGCCTAAATTTAAACGCTTTTTGCGCGAGGTAAGGGGCAAGAAAGTCGGCGTATTTATGACGCTAGGCATGGATCCCGAGCACGAGCACGCGATGAACTGCCTAGAAAAGGCAAAAGTCGTATTGCGCGAGGGCGAAAATGAAATTTTACGCGAGTTTTACTGCCAAGGCGCGATCGATCCAAAGGTCATCGAGCAGCTACGCAAAATGGGCGAAGCAGCACCCAACGACCCGCGCTACGCCGTAACTCCTGAGCGCGAAGCTAGATGGGCTAGAGCCGCAACCCACCCAGACGCAAACGACCTAGAAAACGCAAAGGCGGCGTTTAGGGGGATATAAATTTGCCGCCGCTTGGCGGTCAAATTTGCTTTATATCGGCGCATTTTAAACTCTTAAATTTGCACCCTATTTTTAGCTTTATTTTAAATTTTACACACCCAGACCTGCAATTTTAAGGCGCTAAATTTGGTTTTTAAATTTGATGGAGTTAAATTTAAAATTTTCAAGACTAGGGTCTCGGCCGGCAAAATTTAAATTTAGTCAAATTTGACCGCTCAAAACCGCCCTTGATACTCTACATAAGCCAAAACTCGCTATAATCTCCTAAAAAATCAAAAGGAAAATCATGATACAGACTTGTTTATTTCCCGCTGCGGGCTACGGCACGAGATTTTTGCCTGCGACCAAATCGCTGCCAAAAGAGATGCTGCCGATCCTCACAAAACCGCTGATCCACTACGGCGTGGACGAGGCGCTGGAGGCCGGTATGAAAAACATGGCGTTTATAACCGGCCGCGGCAAACGCGCGCTGGAGGATTATTTTGATATCAGCTACGAGCTAGAGCATCAGATCTCAGGCACGAACAAGGAACACCTGCTAACCGAGATCAGAGAGCTGATGGCGCGCTGCACGTTTTCATTCACGCGCCAAGAGAGCATGAGAGGCCTAGGAAACGCCATCCACACGGGTAAAGTCCTCGTGCGAGACGAGCCGTTTGGCGTAGTGCTGGCCGATGACCTATGCATCAATGAAGATGGCGAAGGCGTGCTATCTCAAATGGTAAAAATTTACGAAAAGTACCGCTGCAGCATCGTTGCTGTAATGGAAGTGCCGATCGAGCAGAGCAAAAACTACGGCATCGTCACGGGCCGCGCGATCGAGGACGATCTGCTGATGGTTAGCGACATGGTCGAAAAACCGGATCCCAAAGAAGCTCCGAGCAACCTAGCCGTCATCGGCCGCTATATCCTGACGCCTGATATTTTCACGATCCTAGAGCGCACCAAACCCGGCAAGAACGGCGAAGTACAAATCACCGACGCATTAAAAGAGCAAGCCAAAGACGGCATGGTGCTGGCGTATAAATTTAAGGGCAAGCGCTTTGACTGCGGTAGCGTCGAGGGCTTCGTGCAGGCGACAAATTTCTTCTACGAGCTAGGCAAAAATGCTAAAAAATGAGTTATTTTTCGAAAAAACGCCGCTAAGCGCGATCGGCTCCTACGCCAAACGCATGAACGACGAGTTAAAAGGCGGCGAGATCGGCTACTATCACCTGCCCGAAATCGGCGCAAACTTACTAAGCGAAATCGCCGAGTATGAGGCGACGCTCACGCACGTAAAAAGCGTCGTGCTAGTAGGCATTGGCGGTAGCAGTCTGGGCGTAAAGGCGCTAAAAACGATGCTATCAGGCGCTAAAAGGAGCCGCGAGCGAGAGCTTTATTTTCTCGATAACGTCGACGCCTTTAGCTTTGAGAGCGTTTGCGAGAGCATCAAATTTGACGAGACGCTTTTTATCATCTCGTCAAAATAAGGCACCACGATCGAGACGATCACACTATTTAAGTGTATTTTGGAGCGCTTTAAGCCGTCAAATTTGAGCCAAAATTTCATCGTCATCACCGATCCAGCCTCGCCGCTAGAGGCCTACGCGAAGCAAAACGGCGTCAAATTTTTTAATATCCCAAAAAACGTCGGCGGCAGATTTAGCGTACTTAGCGCGATCGGACTCGTGCCGCTAATGCTATGCGGATACGACGCGGCGGCGTTACTGGAAGGCGCACGGGCGTGTAAAAAACGATTTTTAGAGGACGGCGACGATACGCTACTGCAAAAAGCCTACCACTACGCGACGCACAAAAACGCCAAAATCAACGTAATTTTTAGCTACGGCGATAGATTTTTGGAGTTTAACGACTGGTACGTCCAGCTGTGGGCGGAGAGCCTAGGCAAGAAAAAGGGCTACAAACGCTACGGACTCACGCCCGTCGGACTCATCGGCTCGCGCGATCAACACAGCTTTTTGCAGCTCATCATGGACGGCGTTAAGGATAAAACGGTAAGCTTCATCAAGGTGGCCGCCGCGGACGCAAACACGGCGATACCGAGCATTAGCCTAAACGGCCTTGAGGGCTGCGACTTCGTAAACGGGCTAAATTTAGGCGAGCTAATCAACGCTCAGTGCAGCGCCACCATGCACGCGCTCGTGCAAGAGGGCATCAGCGTGGACGTCATCGAGCTTGAGCGGCTAGACGAGGCGAGCGCGGGATTTTTGATTTATTATTTCGAGCTTCTTACGTCGGCTACGGGCATAATGCTAGGCATAAACACCTACGATCAGCCGGGCGTCGAGGTCGGTAAGCGCATACTAAAGACGATGCTAACGGCCGGAAAATAGCTCTCTAATCCCGGCTAAAACGGCTTTTGGCCGGGATTATAATTTTATCCGGGTCAGTTCTTGCGTTTAGATACCGAATTTACGGTAAATTTAAAAAGTAAACCCATCATCCGTACCTTTCGCACTCTTCAAACGATACGTACCGCACGGCAAAATAAAACAAAAATCAAAGCAGCGCAAGCTAAAAGCGTATGTTTGTTAAGTCGCTAATCCGTCGCCGTAAGCCAAATCCCTATCTCGTCGGTATTTACGCGTATCATCGGCGCTAGAACGCACGCGACTTTAGCTCTCTCGCCGCGCCCAAGCTAAATTTATCGTAAAATGCGAGCCATAAACTAAACTACGAAATCGGTCGGCCTACGGTAGATATCAAGTTTTTTGAGTTAAATTTAAACAGGCATTAACCCTACGGCTTAGATTTACGCGTAGCGGCGCAAGCTAAAATAAATCAGGCCCATATAAACGTAGCTTGCAAGCACGGCTTATAACTCGCTAAAATTTTAGGCGAGTTAGCTTTAAATTTAGCGCACGAACGACGCGCATACCGTTTAAAGGCGCTTGCCTAAATTTAGCCTTCATAAAAAACCGCTTAAGAAAAGCGATTTTAGTATTTTTTAGTTTTTAAATTTTAGCCCAAAAATCACGTACGGACGGCGCTGGCTAAATTTATCCAAGAGGGCCTGGCTAAATTTACCGACATTTTTTGCCGCGTCGGCCGCCTTTTAAAATGCACAAAACCACAAAAGTAAAGCTAGCGGCCGATTTTCCAAGCTCCGCCCGCGCAAAAAAACTAAACCTCCTCAAGCCCCATCAAAAGCCTGATAGCAAGGTTTGCCTCGTGATTTGCGCAGATCGCCACGCGCGCAGCCATGAGCCCCTGCCCTACGCCTGCGGCATTTTGTAGATCGCCGCACAGATAGACGTTTCTGGCAAATTTGACCGTTTTTATGAGATTTGAGCTAAAGTACCCCGCCATGCCCGATGCGCCGACGATCTTTTTGTCCAGCAGGCTAGCTCCGGCTTCATTTACCATCATCGCCTTGCCCGCGACGTTGTCAAAGGCCTCGCAGATGATACTGCACGGCGCGAAAATCTTGGCGACGTTGGCGGCAGTTAGCGTCACGTCGTGCGTCACGACCTCGACGAATGGATTTACCTCGGCGATGAGTTCTTTTAGCGCGTCGGTTTTTTTCATACCGATGTGGCGGACGAAGTACTGCTGGCGGTTTAGGTTGCTAGGCTCCACGACGTCAAAGTCGGCCAGCACGAGCTTGGCGACTCCCGTGCGGGCTAGGCTTAGCGCGATATTTGAGCCAAGACCGCCAAGTCCCGCCACGCCCACGCAGCCGCTAGCTAGAGCCGCGTTTAGCTCGGGGCTGTTTCTAGAGGCGATCATGGCTTTTAGCACTTCTTGCCCAGGCATCGCGCCGCGCCTGATAAATACGACGTTTGAACCGTCTTTTAGCTCCAAATTTTCCCTCGTCGCAAAGCCGTCTAGGATAAAGATATCCGGCTCGCTCGCGTTAAATTCGGCTAGAAATTTATACATCTCGCCGTTTTTATCGCCTAGAGCCTCGTTTTTTAGCTCCTCCATCGTGTTTGCCGCGACCTGAAATTTCGCTCCGTTTAGCGTTATCTCTTTCATTTTTCTCCTTAAATTTACAAAATCATTTGGCTAAATTTGACGCACTCTAGCCCAAATCTCGTTCAATCCTATACCACCCGTAAACGTTACCGTCAAACTCGCCGTGAAATAGCGGTTTGAGTTTTAAATTTAGCCTCACCGCGGGCGCGTCTAAAAACTCGCTCGAGCGGTAAAGCAGTAGCC
>CAUQMF010000020.1:0-23066 GCA_963518965.1 uncultured Campylobacter sp. | reverse complement strand
GCCTTATCTTTTTCTATTCAAATTTGAAGTCAAATTTGCAAATTTGATTCACCGAGACCCGCATCTTGAAAATGCTAAATTTGACCGATCGCGATTAGAAAATCGATCAAATTCTAGCAAATTTAGCCAGTTTTCAGCCTAGCAAAATCTCTTTTCTCGCTTCAAATTCCTCTTTGCTTATCGCGCCGCTCTCATAAAGCTCATAGAGGCGCCTAAGCCGCTCCTCGAGGTCTTGCGCGCGCAGTTTGTCTTTTAGCGCTTCTTTTTTCTGATTTTTCTCGACCGCCGCGCCGGTTAAGCGCAGATCAAAGAGCCACCATGCGCCCCAAAGCGCCCAAAATACGTAACCCACGATCGCCCAAGCCAGGCTATATCCGATGAAAAACAGCGCCATCATCGCAAAGCCGCTCACGAATTTACCAAGATAAAATCTATGCCCGCCAAACCAGCCCGTAAGCAGCCAAAGTGCGTAGGCTATATAAACGTTATCGCCCATTTTTGGCCCCCTTTCGCCCTGCGGCGAAGCTCTGCCAGAGTATGAGTACGACTCCGACATCGATCATAACGTCTGCGAGGTTAAAGATTGCAAACTCAAACCACTTGTGCCAGTAGACGTAGTCCACGACGCCGCCGTGAACGAAACGGTCGAGCAAATTTGAACTACCCGCGCCCAGAATTATACCAGCGCCTAGCGCGTGCTCTTCTAAGATTTCCTTTTTTTGGGCGCCTTGGGTCAAATTTGACTCCGCCTTCGCCGCGGCCCGCGCGTCAAATTTACGCTTAAGCCGCCAAAGCAGATAACCGCAAACGCCCGCAATCAGCGCTAGCTGGATAAATTTGAGCCACTGCCCAAGAAACGCGAACATCGAAAATGCCACGCCTCGGTTGTAAGCAAGCACTAGCGAAAAATACTCGCCCTGCCACGAAAATCCGCCCAAAAATATCTGCTTGACCGCCTGATCGAGCGCGAAAACAACGAAAAACGCCGCGAAAAAAACGCTTAAAATTTTAGCCATTTAGAGCTTTTAGGAAAAATTTTTCGACTTCGTCCATGCGTGTTTTTAGCGCGTCGGCGCACTTGCCTTCAATCAAAAGCCTGATGAGGTTTTCGGTGCCCGAGTAGCGAAATAGCGAGCGGATGCCCTCTTTTGCGAGACTTGCTTCAAGCTCTTTTAGTCCGGCGATGCTTTCAAGCGGCTTTTTCTCGGTTATCTTTAAATTTAATAAAATTTGCGGATACGGCTTTATCTCGCTTAAAATTTCGCTCGCTTTTTTGCCCTTTTTTAGCACCAGTGCCGCAAACTGCAGCGCCGCCACGAGCCCATCGCCCGTCTTTGCGTAGTCGCTAAAGATGATGTGACCGCTCTGCTCGCCGCCGAAATTCGTGCCGTTTTCTTTCATCTTTTCAAGCACGTATTTGTCGCCGACATTTGCGCGCAGGAGCTTGATTTTGTGGGATTTTAGATAGTCTTCGAGCGCTGCGTTACTCATCACTGTAGCTACGACCGCTTTACGCTTAAGCCGCCAAAGCAGATAGCCGCAAACGCCCGCAATCAGCGCTAGCTGGATAAATTTGAGCCATTCCCCCAGAAACGCAAACATCGAAAATGCCACGCCTCGGTTGTAAGCAAGCACTAGCGAAAAATACTCGCCCTGCCACGAAAATCCGCCCAAAAATATCTGCTTGACCGCCTGATCGAGCGCGAAAACAACGAAAAACGCCGCGAAAAAAACGCTTAAAATTTTAGCCATTTAGAGCTTTTAGGAAAAATTTTTCGACTTCGTCCATGCGTGTTTTTAGCGCGTCGGCGCACTTGCCTTCAATCAAAAGCCTGATGAGGTTTTCGGTGCCCGAGTAGCGAAATAGCGAGCGGATGCCCTCTTTTGCGAGACTTGCTTCAAGCTCTTTTAGTCCGGCGATGCTTTCAAGCGGCTTTTTCTCGGTTATCTTTAAATTTAATAAAATTTGCGGATACGGCTTTATCTCGCTTAAAATTTCGCTCGCTTTTTTGCCCTTTTTTAGCACCAGTGCCGCAAACTGCAGCGCCGCCACGAGCCCATCGCCCGTCTTTGCGTAGTCGCTAAAGATGATGTGACCGCTCTGCTCGCCGCCGAAATTCGTGCCGTTTTCTTTCATCTTTTCAAGCACGTATTTGTCGCCGACATTTGCGCGCAGGAGCTTGATTTTGTGGGATTTTAGATAGTCTTCGAGCGCTGCGTTACTCATCACTGTAGCTACGACCGCGCCGCCTTTTAGGGCTTTGTTTTCTTGCAAAAATGCCGCCATGACGCCTAGCAAACTATCGCCGTTTGCCACCTCGCCGCGCTCGTCTACGACTACGAGTCTATCGGCGTCGCCGTCAAACGCAAAGCCTAAATCCGCTCTTAATCGCACGACCTCGGAGGCTAAATTTTGCGGATAGAGCGCGCCGCAGTTTAGGTTTATGTTGCTGCCGTTTGGCTCGTCGTTTATGACGATGGTTTCAGCTCCTAGCTCGCTAAAGATAGTTGGAGCGACCCTATAAGCAGCGCCGTTTGCGACGTCTAAAACCACGCGTAGCCCGTGTAGGCTTAGGTTTTTAGGAAATGAGTTTTTGATCTGCACGATATAGCGGCCGATAACATCGTCGATGCGCTTTGCGGCGCCGATTTCTAGCATTTGCTTTTGCGATCTTTCGATGAGCGCGTCGTCGAAGTAAATCTTTTCTATCTGCGCTTCGGCCTCTTCGCCCAGTTTATTGCCTTCGCTGCCAAAAAATTTGATGCCGTTATCGTAGTACGGGTTGTGCGAGGCGCTGATCATGATGCCCGCGTCGCAGCGCATATCTTCGGTGAGAAACGCTATCGCGGGAGTAGGCATCGGGCCGATCTGACGGACGTTGTAGCCCACGGCCGTGAGCCCCGCGACGATGGCGGTCTCGATCATGTAGCCGCTTTTGCGCGTGTCTTTGCCTAGTAAAATAGTGTTCGTATGCGACGCAAACTGTCTAAAATATATCCCCGCAGCCATAGCAAGGCGCATGGATGTTGCGGCGGAGAGTTTTTCGCCGGCTTTGCCGCGGACGCCGTCGGTACCGAATAGTTTCATTATCTTTCCTTTTTTTTAAAATTTCTACGGCCTTATCTCTTGAGTATATTTAAAAGAGCTAGCAAAAATAAATGTTCACGGACGACCAGTCCGCTCCGCTTTAATTTTTGCGTCGCAACTTTTAAATCTATCTCAAGATATAAAGCCTTATCAACTTTTTGGGCGGCAAACACTGCGCCTTTAAATTTATGGTAAGATAAAATTTACCCGCCAAATTCCATAAATTCATTAAATTTCGGACCTATTTTATCAAAAAATATCCAAATTTAAGTTGTAAATTTCCTCGCTTTAAATTTTACTTAAATTAAGCGGATTTTAAAACTGATTTTTATATAATCACAGACTAAAATTATGACAAAAGGGACATTATGGCAAACCATAAATCTTCTGAAAAAAGAGCCAGACAGACTATCAAAAGGACTGAAAGAAACAGATTTTACCGCACTAGGCTTAAAAATATCACTAAAGCCGTGCGCGTAGCCGTCGAGGCGGGCGATAAAGAAGCCGCGTTAAACGCGTTTAAAGTGGCAAACAAAGATTTCCACAGCTTCGTTAGCAAAGGCTTTTTGAAAAAACAAACAGCTTCTCGCCGCGTAGGACGCCTCGCAAAACTCGTAAACAAACTATCTGCTTAATCTAAATTTTTAATGTTAGCCGACAAACTGCAGCCTTTTTTGGATCGCTATGACGAGCTCTCTCGTCTGCTTAGCGATCCGTCTATCACAAACGATATCGCAAATATGACCAAACTCTCAAAAGAGCAATCAAATTTAGAAGATATCGCCTCGGCTGCAAAGTTCTATCTGCAAACTCTCGCAGACATCGAGGAGAACAAGGCTTTGCTCGATGACGCCGAGCTTGGCGAGCTAGCCAAAGACGAACTAAAAAATCTCGAATCCAAAAAAGAAAATCTCGAAGAAGAGATTAAAATTTTACTCCTTCCAAAAGATCCGAATGACGATAAAAACGTATTTTTAGAGATCCGCGCGGGAACGGGCGGAGATGAAGCGGCGCTTTTTGCGGGCGATTTGTTTAACGCCTACGCCAGATACGCCGAGCTTCGCGGGTATAAATTTGAGATCGTAAGCCAAAGCGAAGGTAATACGGGCGGCTTCAAAGAGATTATCTTGCTGATAAAGGGCAAGGGTGCGTACTCGAGGCTCAAATTTGAGGGTGGAACCCACCGCGTCCAGCGCGTACCCGAGACCGAAAGCCAAGGCCGCGTGCATACCTCGGCCGTCACCGTCGCTATCATGCCCGAGGTCGAAGATAGCGAGATCGAGATAAATCCAAACGACCTTCGTATCGACGTCATGCGCAGCTCCGGTCACGGCGGACAGTCGGTAAATACGACGGACTCGGCGGTGCGAATCACTCATATCCCGACGGGCATCGTCGTCACGAACCAGGACGGCAAAAGCCAACACAAAAACAAAGAAGCCGCGATGAAGGTGCTAAAAGCGCGCCTTTATGAGATACAAGAAGAAGAGCGCCTAGCCAAAGAAACCAGCGAGCGCAAAAGCCAAGTCGGCACGGGCGACCGCTCGGGGCGTATCCGCACCTACAACTTCCCTCAAAACCGCATCAGCGACCACCGCATAAATTTGACGCTTTACCGCCTTGACGCGATAATGGCGGCGGGGCTTTTTGACGAGATTATCGAGCCGCTGATTGCGCATTATCAGGCTGAAGCGATCTCGGACGCCGAAATTTAAGCTACTGTAAATTTTGCGTAATTTTAAATTTTACTCTACGAGCGGTTGTATTCTAGGGTATTTTTATTAAATTCGTATTTTGATTTTTACTTTGCGCTACCGCCGTTAAATTTTAAAAAACCGTAAACCGATTTTGATAAATAAATCGCGATATTTTAGACGGCCCTGGCGTTTGTTTTGCGGATTGATTTAGTATAAAGAGTTCGCGCCGGTTTTCGTTTGCTAAATTTGAAAGATATTTCTTCCTCTTTTAGACAAATTTAAACCCAGCATAAATTTATATTATTGCATTAAGATTTTTAGGCCTGGTAGCCCAAATCAAAACGTCTTAAAAAGTGCCGAGATAAAAGCAAATTTATAAAGTTATTTAACTACGAGGCCATGCTTTTGGCGTAACTTTGTTTAAGACTCTGCGCTCATGCATAAGAGCCGCCGAATTTGACCGCAGACTTTGCTCTTATGCGTCGTTAATTTCTAGCAGACTTTGCAAGCTTGTAGCTTACGTCGGCGCTGAGTTTAAATTTAACATCGCCTGTCGCATTTATCGCTTGCGATTAGTTAGATTAGCTTCCGATTTACGCGTAGCTTCTTGCGCCAGGACCGTCTCGTCCGACCTTATCGCCCAGGCGCTAAATTTTGCCGACAGACACGGGGCGCAGATGTTTGAAAACTTCCATCTCTACGCTTATGCGAAAAGTTACGTCGCTTTACTGGCGACGGTCGCAGAGCAAATTCGGCGCTTGCAAGGGTATATTTTTGCAAAGGTTTAGGCTGAGGCGTTTTTATCTTTTAAGTCTTTTTGCGGTGTTTAAATTTAATGCGATTTTGCTTCCTTGCGCCTGCGTTAATTTAGTCTTGCGGACAAACGAGCGCTTTTATTTACTCGTTTAAGCGACTTTTACCGAACTATTTGCAAAACCGCTCGACATTTTGCCTGCTTTGGCGCATAAAGCGCGCATTTGTAGCTCGGTAGTAACTTCTGAAGCGCTTACGCTAGCTCAAAGCTTTGCGACGTGGCACTGGCTTGCAGGTAAAGCGCCGACCTTTTTAGCCTTGCAAAATTGGCAACGCAGTCGCCTTTGCTACGGCAAAACGCGGGCTAAATTTTACCGGTTAAAATTTGTACGATAGTTTCGGGCAAAATTTCATGCTCTATCTCGTGGATTTTGGCCTCGTAAGCCTCAAAGCTCATTCCTGCTCCCTTTTCAAACGCGCGCTGAGCGATGATCTTGCCGCCGTCTAGCTCCTCGCTGACCCAGTGCACGCTCACGCCGCCCACCTTCATATCGCTTTCAAAGCTCTCTTTTATCGCGTGCGCGCCCTTAAAAAGCGGTAGCAGCGACGGGTGCAAATTTATCGCGCAAGTCTGCCTTGTAAAAACGGGTGTGAGAATGCGCATAAAGCCCGCAAGCACCGTTAGATCGACGTTAGCGCGCTTTATCTGCGCTACAACCGCAGCGTCAAACTCCTCTCTTGAGGCAAAATTAACGTGCTCGGTAACGACGCTTTGCAGGCCGTATTTTGCGGCTTTTGCTATGCCGCCTGCGTTAGCTTTATTTGTTAGCGTTAGCGCGACCTCGATCTTGGTTTCGCCAAAAACTTTGCCGTGCAGATTCTGCAAAATCGCCTCCAAATTCGAGCCGCCGCCGCTAAATAAAACCGCTATTTTTTTCGTAAGCATTTGAGTCCTTTGATGACGTCCGCGGCCGTGAGCGCGTAGTCGTTGATTTTGATTTCGCGAGCGGCTAGAGCGTGAGCCAATGTGCCCGAGATCGCGGCATTTAGCGGGTCGTAACTCTGCGCCAGTAGCCCCGCGATGATACCGCTTAGCGCGTCTCCGCTGCCGCCTTTTGCGAGCGCGGCGCTGCCGTGCGTCATGATGTAGACCTCGCTACCTTGCGCGATTAGCGTATTTGCGCCCTTTAACACAAGCACGCATTTAAAATTTCTACTAAAAATTTGAGCGAGTTTGAAGCGATTTTTTTGCACTTCGCTAGCGTCAAATTTGCCAAGATTTCCAAGCTCTAGCAGGCTCGCAAACTCCTTTGGATGCGGCGTTACCACGACGTTTTTGCTATTTAAAAGCTCAAGCGTGCGCGGCTCGTAGCAAAGATCGGCGTCGATAACGAGTGCGTCTTTTGTTTTTAGCTCGCTAAAAAGCTCGTCTTTTTGCGCCTTATCAAGCTCGCCAAGCCCCATGCCGACGGCTCCAACTCGCATTTTGGGCGTTATGCGCGCGCTTTGCATTAAAACTGGTTCAATGTTTAAATTTTCGCCCACGACACTAACGAGCCCCGCACCTATCGTTAGCGCGGCAAGTCCCGCTATACGCGCCGCTCCGCCCTTTTCGCCGCTAACGACAAACACGTGCCCAAAGTCGCCCTTGTTAACGTTTTGCTTAGCGCGAAACGGCAAATTTAAATCACTTTTTCCAAGTTTATAAAAGCTCGTCCCCGTCTCGTACAGCTCGCGAGGAAGGCCCAAATTTGCGACCTTTACGCATCGGACGAAATCCTTTGCAAAGTCGCTATAAAGTGCCGGCTTTAGTGCGCCCATCGTCACGGTCGTATCGGCCCTAAAGACCGCGCCTTGCGGCACGCCGTTTTTATCAAGACCGCTCGGAATGTCGCAGGCAAGCTTATAGGCGGGTTTTGCGTTTAGCGTATTTATCAAATTTATCGTCCGCTCGTCTAGCTCGCGGCTAAGTCCGGTTCCGAAAATCCCGTCGATGATGCAGTCAAATTCGCCGCTTTCCGTTAAATTTGGGATCAAATTTACGCCGCATTTTAGCGCTCTGGTTAGCTCGGTTTTTGAGGTTTCGTTTTGTTTATCGCTCGCTAAAAGCGCGAAACAATCAAATTTATCGCCCAAAAGCCTAAGCGCGGCGAGCACGTCTGCGCCGTTATTTCCGCTGCCGATGACGCCTAAAATTTTACGACGTTTGGTCGATGATTTTTTGAGCCTAGTCCGTACTGCGCGAGCTAACGCACTTGCGGCGTTTTGCATCAGCACTTCGGTGCTAAGCCCAAACTCGCTCACGGCTCTAGCGTCAAGCTCCGTCGTATCCCAAAATAGCTTTTTCATGCGCTCTCCTGCTTCACTCGGTAGCTCAAAGCCTCTAAAATGTGCGGCTTTTTGATGATACGCGAGCCTTCGATATCGGCGACCGTGCGGGCGACTTTTAGGGTTTTGTTTATAGCGCGGCGGCTGAGCGAAAATCTCTGCGTTGCGTGATCTAGCGCTCCGCTCGCCTCGTCGTCGCAAATGCAAAATTTGGCTATCTCTTCGTCGCTTAGTTTGCCGTTTAGCTCGCTTTGCGCGCGCGAAATTTGCGTCTCAAACACGCGTAGCACGGTATCTTGCATCGATTCGCTCGTGACGTCACTTCTATCATCGGCGCTCACCTCGTCCATCTGTACGTGAAGGTCGATGCGGTCTAGCACGGGTGCCGAGATGCGCGATTTATAGCGTTTGATCTCAAGCTCCGAGCATTTGCACTCTAGATTTTTAGAGAGGAGATTACCGCAAGGACACGGGTTCATTGCGGCTACGAACATAAATTTAGTCTCATACGTGATTTTTGAATTCACGCGCGAGATATTGATTTTGTGGTCCTCCAGCGGCTCGCGCAGACTCTCTAAAATCTGCGGCGCAAAGTGCGGAAGCTCGTCGAAAAATAAAATCCCGCCGTTAGCTAGCCCGACCTCGCCGATTCTAGCCGAGCTCGATCCGCCGCCAAATATTGAGCTACGCGTGCTCGTGTGATGAGGCGAGCGAAAGGCGCGAAGAGCGGAAAATTCGCTCTCCTGCTGATTTAGCGAGCTGTAAGCGCAGCTGAGCAAAATCTCATCCAAGCTTTGCGGCGGCAAAATGTAGCGCAGTCGCTTGGCGCTCATGCTCTTGCCGCATCCGGGGCTACCCTCAAAGATAATGTTGTGCATGCCGCAAGCGGCCACCAGACAGGCTCTTTTTGCTCTGCTTTGGCCTTTGACGTCGCTAAAATTTAACTCGAAATTTTGATTTTTTACGAAGCTTTTTTCACCGATTTTGATCAAATTTAAAAAAAGCGGATGAACGCTGCCGACTTTGCGCGAAGCGGTAAACTCTGGCTCGAGGAAAAATTTGATCGCTTCGGCTAAATTTGAAACGGCGTAAATTTCTAAATTCGGTATCGCGCCCGCTTTTTGAGCTATCTCTTGCGGGATCAGCACGCGAGAGCCGGGCGCTTTCGCACTCAAAAAAAGCAAGATAGAAAAAAGACTCGCCGTGCTTTTGACGCCGCCGTCGAGCCCCAACTCGCCAAATACAAAAATAGGCTCGAAGTCGCGCTCTTTTTGCAAGGCGATTAAAAGCGCGATGGGTAGGTCAAAGTGGCTGCCTGATTTTGGCATATCGGACGGGGATAAATTTATGATGATTTTTTGCGCGGGGAAAGAGAAATTTAACGACAAAAGCGCCGATTTTACGCGTTCGGCGCTCTCTTTGATCGAAGCTCCCGCAAGCCCTACGATATTAAGCGCGGGCAAACCGCGGTTAAAACTGGACTCGACGTCCACAAGCCGCAATTCGTCATTATAAGTGGCGCATTTTAGGGCTTTCATGCGTTTTTTTGCTTTTTATACTCTTTGTCGAATTTTTTGCGTTTGTTGTAGCCGATACGCTCGATAAAAAGGTGTCCGTCTAGGTGATCCATCTCGTGCTGGATCGCAACCGATAAAAGCCCGTCGGCCTCGAACTCTCGGCGCTGTCCGAAGCGGTCTTGATACTCTAGCGTTATAAACTCGGCTCTTTTTACGTCCTCGTAGTATCCCGGCACGCTAAGGCAGCCTTCTTGGTAGATTATCTCGCCCTCTTTGCGTAAAATTTTGGGATTTATGATTTCTAGCAGATCCTCTTTGCGCTGTTCTTTACTCTCTTCGTCAACTAAATTTACGATCAAAATTCGCTTAGCCTCGCCCGTCTGGATGGCGGCTAGTCCGATACCGTTTTTAGCTATCATGGTTTCATACATATCGTCTAAAAATTTATGCAACTCTTCGTCAAAAACCTTAACTTCAAGCGATTTGACGAAGAGTTTTTTGTTCGGATAGGTTAGGATTTCTAGTATCATTTGCCGCCCTCGCCGGGTAGGATAAGGTAGCGTTTACCGTCTTTACCGGTGTCCTTTAGCGCATCAAGCGCGCTAGAAAGCAGCTCCTCGACGGTCTTTTGTCCGCCCAGAGCGCAGGCTACTACCTCCATATCAAAATCGATCTTTTCGTCGTTTAGCATAAAAGAGGTGCCGTAAAACATCTCCGTTATACGTTCACACGCCTTTTGCGCGCCGACGATATCGGTATGGCGCATCAGCATCGCAAAACACCCGTCGCCGTAATGCGCCAAAATATCGCTGCGCCTTGAGGTGCGAAGTAGCATACGCGAGATGTTTTTTAGCACCGCATGCTTGCCTTTTGAGCCGATATCTTGCAGTGAGGTTTCTTTTGGCTTGATTAGCATCAGCGAGGATTTGTAGCCGTATTTTTGGATATTGCCGACCTCCATTTCCAGCGTCTTTAGAAAAAATTTTCGGTTATAGATATCAAATTTTGGATCATAGACGGACTGTTCTTCTACTATCTTAAAAACTTTGCCGACCTCATCGTAGCTGGTTTTTATGACCTCGATATGCTTATCCATCAGCGTATTTAGCTTGGCTAGATCATCGCTAAATGCGTTAAAAACGCTTTGATTAGCTAGCAAATTTCCGTTTGGATCGAGGCTGTCTAGGCGCTTTTTAACGACTGTTTTTAGTACGGATAGATTTTTATAAATGAGCGCGACGGCTTGCAACATACTTTTTATCTGTATAAAGCTATTTTTTACCTCGCGCTCGATGCTGATTTGCCTATCGTCTTCTAGCCTGCCGATTTCATCTTCTATTTTGATGATTTCCCCGACTTTTTTTTTGAAGTCGTCCGGTTGCTTTTCGAGTATTTTTTCAAAAAATATTGAATAATTTTTGGGTATTGAGGGGATATTTTCCTCAGCTAGCTCTTTTATGATAGCCTCGGAAAATCCGTAAATACCCATATCGCCGCCGTTATCCTCGCCTTTTCCCGCGCCGACGCGTCCAGGATTTTGTGCGCTTTGCGGGAGCTGTTTTTCGCTTTTTTTATCGTCTATCTTTAGCAAAATTTACTCTTTATTTAAAGCTTTTTTCTAAAACCTTATCTATCAGTCCGTATTCTTTAGCCTCAGCAGAACTCATGAAAAAGTCCCTGTCGGTGTCTTTTTGGATTTTAGCTAGTTTTTGACCCGTATTTTTAGCTAGGATCGCGTTTAAAATTTCTTTCATACGCAAGATTTCCTTCGCCTGGATCTCTATATCCGTCGCCTGTCCGCGCGCGCCGCCTAAAGGCTGGTGGATCATGATGCGTGAATTTGGTAGCGCATAACGCTTGCCCTGCGCGCCGCAGCTAAGCAAAAACGCGCCCATAGACGCCGCCTGACCTATACAGATCGTGCAGACGTCGGGCTTGATGTAGTTCATCGTATCGTAAATGCTAAATCCGCTCGTTATGACGCCGCCCGGACTGTTTATATATAGATATATGTCTTTGTCCGGATCTTCGGCCTCTAAAAACAGCATCTGAGCCACGATCGCAGACGCCATGCCGTCCTCGATCTCGCCGCTAAGCATTATTATGCGGTCTTTTAGCAGGCGCGAGTAGATGTCGTAGCTTCTCTCGCCCTTGCTCGTGCGCTCGATGACGTAGGGGATGTAGTAGCTCATTACTCCGCCTTTTTCTCTTTTTTATCGTTTTTCTCGCTCTTTAGCGCAAACATCTCGTTAAATAGCTTCTCCTCGATCATCGACATTTTGATCGCAGGTAAAATTCCTTGATTTTTATAGTTTTCAAGGTGTTGTTTCGGATCTACGCCCGAGCGATACGCCTCAAAATACACCGCTTGGATCAGCTCTTGGTCACTTACTTTGATATCTCTGCGGCGCGCTAGCTCGTCTATTATAAACGTTAGTTTCACGCTTTTTACCGCGTCGTCGCGGTATGTCTCGCGCTGTTTAGTTAGAGCGTCTTTGTCCTCTCTAAATTTAGCCATCTGCTCAGGCGTAAAGCTGCTCCAAGCGCCGCGGAATTGCATATCCATCTCTTGTTCTACGATATTTTTCGGCACGTCGAAGTTAAATTTAGCCACGATCGCGTCGGCAAATTTAGGCTTTAGCTCCTCGTTTACGTTTTTAGCGTGCTTCTCGGCTTTGATCTGCTCTTTTAGTCTCTCTTCAAACAGCTCGACGCTTACCTTTTCCTCGCCCGGCATGATGCGTTTTAGCGTCTCTTCGTCGATCTCTTCAGGCACTTTTTTACCTTGGATTTCGTGTAGCTTTACTTTAAATGTCGCGTCTTTGCCCGCAAGGTGAGCAGCGCCGTACTCGGCCGGAAATTTAACCTTCACGTCGCGCTCCTCTCCGACTTTTAGCCCGATCATACCGTCCTCAAAGCCAGGTATAAACTGACCCGAGCCGATTTCTAGCAGGTAGTTTTCGGCTTTACCGCCCTCAAACGCGACGCCGTCTACGAAGCCCTCGAAGTCAAATTTAGCGAAATCGCCCTTTTCAAGCGAGGCTTTTTCCACTTTTTCTAGCGGAGCCATCATTTTTAAAATTTCGTTTTTTCTCTCGTCGATCTCTTTTTTCGTTACGCGCGGCGCGCTGACGTTCTCTATTAGTTCCTCGTAGCCGTCGATGTTTATGATGGGTTTAAACGAGATTTCGATCTCCGCGTCGATCTCGTTCTCGCCTCTGTCGAATTTCGTTACGATCGGCTCGCCGATAACCTCTTCAAATTTTCTATTTAGCTCTTTTAGTCCAGCGTCTATGACGTCTTTTAGCGCGTCTTGCTCGGCATCGGCGGTTAGTTCTTTTTCGTAACGTTTTAGCACCACGTTCACAGGTACTTTACCCGCTCTAAATCCGTCTATTTTCATATTTTTCGCAGCTTTTTTAGCAGCGTTTTCGAGCTTGGCTTTTACGTCCGCGCTCGGTATTTTCGCACTTAGCGAAGCGTTTACGGCGTCGATCGCCTTGGTTTTGATTTGCATTAAATTCCTTTAAAAAATAAAAATTTCCTAGAGTGTAGCAAAATTTTCCTTATTCATAGTATAAATTTAAGCGCGCGAAAGGCGAATTTAAGTAAAATCGTTTATCAAATTTAAATAGCGAAATTAATCAGGAACGCAAATGCAAAAAAAATTAGAAAACGAGAATTTAAAAAAAGAAAAGTTTGAAAGCTGCGTCGAGCAGATGCTAAATTTAGTCGGCGAAGACCCGCATAGAGAGGGGCTGGTTAAAACCCCGGAGCGCGTTTTTAAAGCTTACGAGTTTTTAACGAGCGGCTACTCGCAAGACCCCAAAGTCGTGCTAAACGACGCGCTGTTTGACAGCTCAAATAACGAAATGGTGCTCGTGCGCGATATCGAATTTTACAGCCTTTGCGAGCATCATTTGTTGCCGTTTTTCGGGCGCGTTCACGTAGCCTATATCCCAAATCACAAGGTTGTAGGCCTTAGCAAAATCCCGCGCATGGTAAATATCTTCGCTCGCCGTCTGCAGATCCAAGAGCAGCTCACCGAGCAGATAGCCGAAGCCGTGCAAGAGGTCATCAAGCCAAAAGGCGTGGGCGTCGTCATCGAGGCGCGTCACATGTGCGTGGAGATGCGAGGCGTGGGCAAGATCAACTCGACCACGACAACATCGGCGCTACGAGGCTGCTTTTTAAAGAGTAGCGAGACTAGACGCGAGTTTTTCTCCCTTATAAATTCGCACAAAGAAGTGAGATTTTAGTGGGTTTAGATAGCTTAAAATCAAAACTGGGCGCAAATTTATCTCTCTCTAGCGTCTTCGGCGTGATCGAGCGAATTTCTGCCACGACGATAGAGATTTCGGGTCTGCGCCCTAGCATCGGCGACATCGTGCAAATTTGCGCTAAAGACAAGAGCAAAAGCGGGCTAGCGATGGTAACTGAAGTGAGGCAAAACACCGCGCTCATCTCGCCATTTGGCTTTGTAGAAGGCTACAAAATCGGCGACTTCGTCTATCAAAGCGACCAAGGCATGAAAATCCCCGTCGGCGACGCTCTTTTGGGGCGTGTAGTCGATCCTTTTATGAATCCAAAAGACGGCAAAGGCGCGATCGCTGCGACCGAGTATGCCCCGATAATGCGCGCTCCGATCGATGCGATGAAACGCGGGCTAATAGATGAAATTTTTAGCGTCGGCGTTAAAAGCATCGACGGGCTACTAACCTGCGGCAAAGGCCAAAAACTAGGCATTTTCGCAGGTTCTGGCGTAGGTAAAAGTACGCTCATGGGCATGATAGTAAAAAACTCGCAAGCCCCGATCAAAGTTGTCGCCCTCATCGGCGAGCGCGGCCGCGAGGTGCCCGAGTTTATAGAGAAAAATTTACGCGGCGACCTAAGCGGCACCGTCGTCATCGTAGCCACCAGCGACGATAGCCCGCTAATGCGAAAATACGGCGCCTTTTGCGCGATGAGCGTGGCCGAATACTTTAAAAACCAAGGCAAAGACGTACTTTTTATCATGGATAGCGTGACCAGGTTTGCCATGGCGCAGCGAGAGATCGGGCTGGCGCTGGGCGAACCGCCGACGTCCAAGGGCTACCCGCCCTCCGTGCTAACCCTACTGCCGCAGCTGATGGAGCGCGCGGGAAAAGAGGATGGCAAGGGCAGCATAACGGCCTTTTTTACCGTGCTTGTAGACGGCGACGATATGAGCGACCCGATAGCCGACCAGAGCCGCTCGATCCTAGACGGTCACATCGTGCTTAGCCGCGAGATGACGGACTTTGGCATCTATCCGCCTATAAATATCCTAAACTCCGCCTCGCGCGTGATGAGCGACATCGCGACCAAAGAGCACAGAGTAAACGCCGCCAAGCTAAAGCGCCTCTACTCGCTTCTTAAAGAAAACGAAGTCCTGCTACGCATCGGCGCGTATCAAAAAGGCAGCGACAAAGAGCTTGACCTTGCTATCTCAAAAAAAGAATTTATAGATAACTTCCTAAAACAAGATGCCGAAGAGGGCTTTAGCTTCGAGCAAACGCAAGAGCTGCTAGGCGGGATAAATTAGCCTCAAATTTGCAAAAAAGGCAAAAATGAAAAAAATTTTAGCTGTGCTGCTTCTAGGCTTGCTCGGTCTTGAAGCTAAGATAATCGGGCAGGGCGAGCTAGCGGACTACGGGCTGGTTTTTGCGGACGGCAATGCCGTGGATAAAGACGGCAACATAAAAGCCGTAGGTAAAAATTTTATGGTCACGGGAAGCTTTTCCGACGGTCTTTGTGTGGTTTTTATAGGCGAACAGACCTTTTTTATGGACGAAAACGGCAGATTCGCCGTGCGTTTGGCACCCGGTACGGGCTTTAAAACCAGCTTTACCGAGGGGCTAGCAGCCATCGTCAAAAACGGTAAATTTGGCTTCATAGACAAAACGGGCAGGATCATAGTAGAACCCAAATTTGACTATACGGGTATAGCTTTTGGAGACAGTGCGATGATTGTAGGCGAGATGAAATACGGCAGGATGAAATACGGCTACGTGGATAAAAACGACAAAACTATCATTCCTCCGCGCTACGACGAGGCAACGTATTTTTCCGAGGGGCTAGCCTCGGTGCGTATCAGCGATAAATGGAGCGTGATAGACAAAAGCGGCGCTACCGTTTCAAAGCTAAATTTGGGCCGCCCGGTAACTTTTACGGAAGGCTTGGCGCCCGTAAAATTTAACGGACTCTACGGCTTTGTGAACAAGGGCGCAAACATCGTTATAGAGCCTAAATTTGAATTAGCGTCGCTCTTTAGCGAAGGGCTAGCGGCCGTAAAATCAGGCGGCAAATGGGGTTTCATAGACAAAAGCGGAAATTTTGCGATAGAGCCGCGTTTTGACGAAGTAAATCACTTTAAAGAAGACCGCGCCGTAGTGAGGGTCGGCGAACTGTGGGGCGTTATAGATAAAAGCGGTAAATTTATCCTTGAGCCGCAAAAATTCGACTATATATTTGACGAGTTTTACGGCGGAATGTTAAATTTCAGCGTAAATAGAAAAAGCGGTTGCCTAGACGTAGACGGCAAGGTCGCCATAGAACCGAAATTTGACGACATATACGTTTTTGAGGGCGACGCGACGGCCGCTAGCGTAGACTACAAACGCTTGTTTATCGACAAAAAGGGCCGAATTTTGCCTATTTCTTACTACTTTGAGATAAAAGATTGAGCTAAATAGCGTAAAGGATGAAATTACCGCTTAGCGAGATTTTGCGGGGCGGTAAATTTAAATCCGCGTAAAAAGCAAGTAAAAATCGGCGCGGTGACTAAATGCCTAAACGATAGGCGAAACGGCTATTTTAAGTAAATTTAGGGCGGATTCGCACGAGAGTTTGCGAATTTAACAAAAATCAAATAAAACGGAAAAAGAATGCGAAATTTAATAAAAACCGCGCTTGCAAGCGCGCTAATACTTAGCGGCTGCGCGAGCGGTAAAAACTACGCAAATCCGCATCTAGCGCAGCTAAAAGGGCAACATATCCTAGCCCTCGTAGACCGTGCGGATTTTGCCGACGTTTGCGTGCGAGAGGACGGATCTAAGGTTTATTATTTGCAAAATAGCGCAAAAAGCGGCGAGCCGGGGCGGGCTTGCGACGAGACGGCGCCTAGCAAACTAAGCGCGGCGTTTTTCGTCACCGACGAGGACGGCGTCATAACGGGCTACGACGAGATAGGGGGCGAGCCCGTAGCCAACTACGAGCCGATGTATGCGGATCTGTTTAGCCCTCTAAAGGACGAGAGGTGAGACTCGCGCTTTGGCTAACGATACTTGCGGTAAATCTCGCCTCGGGCGAGCTTTTTGACGCCGTTAAAAGCGAGTATTTAAGGCTTTTTAACGAACAAAACTACGGCGCCGCGCTAGAAATTGCTCTGCAAGCCGCAGAAGGCGCGGACGCGCAGGCGCAGCTAGAAGTCGGTTACGTTTACGAGACGATTTACGGGGACTACGTTCGCGCGGTGCGCTATTACAAGCTCTCCGTAAGCGGCGGCGAACCGCAAGCGGCGCTAAATTTGGGCTATTTGTTTTTGCGGATGAGCGATTATTCGCGCGCGCTAGGCTATATCGGCGAGGCTTTGGAGCAGCAGGAGGTGCTTGGCAGCGAGCGTGCGGCGGACGGGTATTATCGCCGCGGCATGGTTATGCTAGATCCGCGCAGAGGCAAGCTTTATGACCCAAAGGCCGCTGCTGCGGACTTTGCTAACTCCGCGCGTCTAGGCGGAGCGGACGGGACGTTTATGCTGGGCGTTTGCTACGGCCTTGGCGTAGGCGTGAGCGCGGACGAGCAAAAAAGCGACGAACTCGTAGAACAAGCCGCCGGCCTAGGCAGCGAGGATGCGCGCAAGGTTTTAAGCGGTTTTGCCGGCATTGCGGACTTTGTTTTTAAATAGTCCTTTGCAGCGTTTTGCCGCGGCGAGGGCGGCTTTGATTTGAGGTTAAATTTAAGTGGCAAAGCCTTGCTAAACTAGGCAAGCGCCCGCAAAAAAATTGGCGCAGGAGTTTAGCTCGTTTGCAAAAAGCGGACGAAATCGCAACCATTTTAAGATGCGTGCCTTGGTTTTAAAGGCTAAATTTAGGGCGTGAGGCATGTCGGTAAATTAGCTATTTTTGCGCAAGCAAGCGAGGTGGCGGAGAAAATTTGAGCAGAAATTATGACGAAAATCCGCTGGTTTTACAGGATGATTTTTACCGCATCTCGGTTGGCTGCGCCTTCTTGCTTATCATTAACCTTTCTATGATATTTCTGATATTTTTTAGCGGCATAGTGGACTGGCAAAGCGGCTCCTTTTGGGAGGTTTTCAGAGCCGAAGCGATGCGAGACGGCAGATTTGTTTCGATGTTTATAGGGGTTATTTTTGGAAATATTTTAGCTGCCGCCGACCTAGTCAAAAAGCTCAAAAATCCCTCGCTCGTTTACCTTTACGAGGATAAAATTTTCCAAACCAAAAAGGGAGTAACGATAAATTTGGCAGATATCGTCCAAATGCGAAAATCGCCCTATCAAATTTTAGGAGCGATACCGAAAAATCCGCTTTCTACGATAGTGATCCCGTTTATGTTCGTCTTGGCCGCGTTTATTTTTTATGCGCTGATTTTTATCGCTAGATGCGTGCTTAGAGCCTTTGATGGGGATGTAAATTTAAGCTACTTTTGCAACCTTGCCCTGTTTAGCCAAACGAGCGTTATAAATATTTATTTTATCTCAAAATCAGACTACGCCGCAGTGCGTGAGTATTTTAGGGTGAAACTGGGCACCGATATCGCGGATGCGCCCTGGACGATCAAATTTTACGATGCCAGAAACCTTCAACGGCTTTAAATTAGGCGGCCGCTTTGTTCGTCTTGCATTAAATTTACCGAGCAAATATACGATTTATCCCGGATCGCCGCTAAATTTATATCTTAAAGGCGCGGGTTTTGCGTGCCGAGATTTTACCGCCTTTGTCTCAAGTTAGCGGCGCGAGCCTTGATTTACTGCGTTCGGTTGCCGACTTTCTCGGCTTGGTTTCTGCAAATTTCATTGACCTGCTCGCCTTCGCCGTTTCGCAAGATAACCTCGTAGTCTATGTACTCGCTTCCTTTGTCAAGCCCGCCCAAATCTCTAAATTTCGACAATATTATTTCAAAGGATTTTACGTCGTCTAGGGTAAAATTGTCGCTTATTTTAGCGTATTTGAAATTTTTACTAGGAAGCATATAAAAATCTCTAAATTTTTGTTTTAAATTTAGCGTGTAAATCGTCGTGGACGCAACACCGTTATCGCAGCCATTGACTTTACTCTCATCAAAGGCAAGCGCGAGGCAAATTTCATCCCCGCAGACGACTTTTGTATCTTTAGCGAGGCTATTTACGCGCACGGTTTGTTGCCGTTCTTCGCCCTTAATCTCAAAGGTATTGCGAGCGAGCTTTTTTGCTATTTTATCTCCGCCGTAGCCTCTTGCCTCAAGCTTATCAGGACGAACAAGCCAAGGCTCATTAGGATTTTTAGGAAAACTTTCAAGCGGGATTTGAAGCCCTCTTATGGCGTTTAAATTTTCCTCGGTGCCTTGCGGAGCTGCAAAAGAGGTACCCCTCATAGAGTGTAGATTAAAGAAACCGATAAATTGCCTCGTGGCTATATACGCGGTTTGAGAAAATATCTTGGCTTCGTTTTCAAAAAGAGAAATATCGTAGATGCCGTATTCATAATATTTAAGTTCTCTTCTTACCCACATCTCATCCGGCGAGCGGTCGATCTCGTTGTATCCATAGTAGCGCTCCGGCATATCTTTTTGCAAAAAAAGGTCTTCTTTCCTCTCGTCTTTATATCTAAGCCAGACCCCAAAATCGTCCTTAATGTATAGATAATCAAACTTCGCGCCTCCTGCGAATTTTTTCTCACCTAGCCAAAATACGGGCCTTTTTTCTAAGGGAGGCAAAGCGGCGACTGGAGGCAAATTTTGCAGCTCTTTTTCAAATTTTTCATCGATATAATCGCATGCGCTAGTGGGCATACTAGGATCGCAACCCTCGGGCGTATCGACCGAAAAAAGCGAGGTTAGGATTAAATATACAAGTAGCACAAAAACCACGCAAGCGCCGCCTATAACCCAAGCAATAATTTTTAAAATTCTTTTAAAAGTTTTCATATCTAAATTTTATCCCATCTTGTCTAAAAAACTGCAAATCTTAACTCCAAATTTATCTTTTTGCCGCGTTAAATTTAGATTTTTTCGCCGATTTTCATCCAAAATGCAAAAATTTTAATTTTTAAATTTTCTAAAACCTTAAGAAATCAAACTAAGTTTAGGATATATTTTATCTTTTTATATCAAATTTGACCGAAAGACCGACGTTTTGCTCATTTGATAAGGAATTTCAATATATAAACTCTATCAAAAACCGGCTAAATTTGAAAAAATTAAGCTAAAATTTTAATCAAAAATTTATAAAATTTGTTATATTATCCTCGCGAAAATAAAAGGGATAAAATATATCCTAATTGATAAAGGTCAAGCGTGAGAGTATATCTAGACAACAATGCCACGACGATGGTCGATCCCGAAGCTTTCGAGCTTATGAAGCCGTTTTTCTGCGAAAAATACGGTAATCCAAACTCGCTTCATAGATTCGGCTCCGAGACGCACCCCGCGCTTCGCCGTGCGATGGACCAGCTCTATGCCGGCATAAACGCGAGCGATAACGACGATATCGTGGTAACAAGTTGCGCCACCGAGAGCAACAACTGGGTGGCTAAGGGCGTGTTTTTCGATCATATATTAAATAAAGAAAAAGATCACGTCGTAATCAGCGCCGTCGAGCATCCGGCGATCGCGGCGACGTTTGAGTCGCTCAAAAAATACGGCGTGCGCGTGAGCTACGTACCAGTAAACGAAAACGGTCTGCTCGATCCAAACGATCTAAGAAAGCTCATCGACGACAAAACCGCGCTAGTTAGCATCATGTGGGCAAATAACGAAACGGGCACGATTTTCCCGATTAAAGAGTGCGCACAGATCGCTCGCGAGCACGGCGCGCTATTTCACACCGACGCGACTCAAACCGTCGGCAAGATCAAGATAAACGTGCGCGAGATGGGCATGGACTTTATGAGTTTTTCAGCGCATAAATTTCACGGACCAAAAGGCGTAGGCGGTCTGTATATCAAGGACTCGCAAAAGCTAACGAGCTTGCTCCACGGCGGCGAACACATGGGCGGCAGACGCAGCGGAACGCTTGACGTCGCTGGTATCGTGGGCATGGCGCAAGCTCTGGAAAACAGCAACAAGCTAATCGAGTTTGAAAATCTGCACGTAAGACGCCTGCGCGATAAGCTCGAAGACGCGCTGCTGCAAATCCCCGATATATCGGTCGTTGGAGACCGCGCTCACAGGCTGCCAAACACCATACTAGCCGCCGTAAAAGGCGTCGAAGGCGAGGCAATGCTGTGGGATCTAAATCAGGCCGGTATCGCCGCGTCTACGGGCTCGGCATGCGCGTCCGAGACGCTAGAGAGCAACCCGATAATGGAAGCAATCGGAGCTAGCAGCGATCTGGCGCATACGGCGCTAAGACTGTCGCTATCGAGGTTTAATACCGAAGAAGAGATCGAGTATGCGATAGAGCATATCAAAAAGGCGGTGGAGAGGTTAAGGGGCATATCAAGCACGTACGCCTACAACCCTAACGGCAAGTAGCGGCTTGTCTCGCGAGCGTCTTTAACGGAGCTAGAAATTTTCTCCCTCGATGAACTATATGTTCTATCTTCGGTCGAAAATTTCTTCGCAACCCTTAAATCCGTCTCGCGATACTTCGCCTTATCGTTTTACGTTCAAATTTGAGGTTAAATTTGATTGAAATTTGAGCTTTAAAAGCCCAAATTTGAGTTAAATAAAAAGCGTAAGCTGAAGTATTTTGAGATGATTTTTGGGGTTTTGAAGTTAAAATTTGACGAAGATAAGGCATGTAGCCTATCGAGTCAAATTTTAACGAAATCCGCAAAAAGCACTCAAAAGACGAAGCGCGAAAAGGAAATAAAATGGCAAAAAATAATCTAATCGGCGGCTCCATCTGGGACGAATACTCCCAAAACGTCCAAGACCGCATGAATAACCCCAAATTTATGGGCGAGATAACCGAGGATGAAGCAAAAGCAAGAGGCGGTAAGCTCATCGTAGCGGACTTTGGCGCCGAAAGCTGCGGCGACGCGGTAAGGCTGTATTGGCTCGTGGATGAGAAAACCGACCGCATCATGGACGCTAAATTTAAAAGCTTTGGCTGCGGCACGGCGGTGGCTAGCTCAGATACGATGGCTGAGCTTTGCATCGGCAAGACCGTGGACGAAGCGGTCAAAATCACCAACATCGACGTAGAAAAAGCTATGCGCGACACGCCCGACGTCCCTGCCGTCCCGCCGCAAAAGATGCACTGTTCGGTCATGGCCTACGACGTTATCAAGGCCGCCGCGGCGCAGTACAAGGGCGTAGATCCTGAGCACTTCGAGGACGAGATCATCGTGTGCGAGTGCGCGCGCGTTAGCCTAGGCACGATCAAAGAGGTCATCCGCCTAAACGACCTACACACGGTCGAGGAGATCACGCAATACACCAAAGCAGGCGCCTTTTGCAAATCCTGCGTGCGCCCGGGCGGACACGAAAAGCGCGAGTATTATCTCGTCGATATCCTCGCAGACACCAGAGCCGAGATGGAACAGGAGAAAAAGCAAGCCGTCATCGACGCGCAGGCTGCGGGCAAATTTGACGACGTGAGCTTTGAAAATATGACCGTCGTGGGCCAGCTAAAGGCTATCGAGAGCGTCATAGATAAGGATATCCGCCCGATGCTGATGATGGACGGCGGTAATATGGAAATCCTCGATCTGCAAAAGGACGCCGAGGGCAAATTTGACGTCTATATCAGATATATGGGCGCTTGCAGCGGCTGCGCGAGCGGCGCGACGGGCACGCTATACGCGATCGAAAACGTATTGCAAGAAAACCTCAGCCCAAATATCCGCGTCCTGCCTATCTGATCTGCTTTACACGCCAAATTTGATGCGGCTTAGGGCTCAAATTTGCGCTAAATTCGGGCGGTTAATTTAGCCGTCCGAGAAGCTAGTCGCAAATTAAGCTAGCTATTATAAAAGATAGATTATTTTGGGGCGAGAATCTAGCCGCGAGTATTAATTTCGGGAATCATCCCGAAATTAAGCTCTTTTATTTTCTAGGCGGTTTAAAACAGGCTTTAAAAACTCGTCAAATTCGTCCTGCGTTAGCACTCTTTTGCCTAGTTTTTCTTTGCACTCTTTGCCAAGCTCGCACAAAACCTCTCGGTTTGCTATACTTTGAGCCTTGCCGTGTCTTGCTAGTACGGTGTTTAGCTCGTGTTCTTCGGAAAAGTTAACCAACTCTCGATCTGTTGCCATTTTAGCTCCTTTGTTAAGAATTTTCGCAGATTATACAATTTTTAGCTTTAAAATTTAGCTAAATTTAGCGCCGAATTTGGATACTGAATTTGCCTTGCGGTAGCGATTTTGCCGCAGAATTTAGTCTAAATTTACTTGCAAATGCTCAAATTTCTAGCTAAGCAAACGACGGCCGTTACGGGTAGCATTGGAATTAGCGGCAGATGCGAGTAAAAAGCATCGTAGCAATAAGCGCGCTTAAAAGC
>CAUQMF010000019.1:0-23495 GCA_963518965.1 uncultured Campylobacter sp. | reverse complement strand
CGCAATTTCTCACATTCCAATAGAAACTATGACAAAATATTCTAAATTTTACTGTTAGTTTCTTCATTGTTATTTTATCCAAACCCCAGTTAGCTACGCTAGTAGATACGTCTTAAATTTACATATCTCTCGTCACCGCTTACTCAAAAGCACATAAAAACGGACGAAACGCAGGCTAAAGATAGCCCGCTTCGTCCGCGAAAATCATCAAATTTAGCCTACTTTGACGCTATTAGTGTTTACGATATTATGCTCAAAGCCAAGCTGCTCTTTGCTAAGTCCTAGCGCAAGACCCACTAGCTGCGAGAGGTGGATGATAGGCACTCTGGCATCGGAGTTTTGTACGTCTTGATAACGCTCCTGATAGATATCAAGCTGCATCTGGCAGAGCGGACACGGCGTAACGATGCAGTCCGCGCCGTTTTCGTCGGCATTATTTACTATTTGGCTGGACATTTTTTGTACCGATTTTACGGCCGGATAGCTCGCGTGAAAACCGCAGCAGTCAAGTCTTTTTTCAAACGGTACTATTTTAGCGCCAAGAGCCTCTACGACGGTTTCAAAGCTTTTTGGATTTACCGAGCTTTCGCGGTTTTGGATGGCTTTTTCGGGACGCAGGCTATGACAACCGTAAAATAGCGCGACCTTTAAATTTGAAAGCGGCTTAACGACTTTAGCCCTTAGCGTTTCTACGTTTTGATAAAGCACCCAAAGCAGGCTGGTTACCTCAGTGGTGCCTTGATACTGCATATTGCCCTTAGCTAGGAAGGTATTTATCCTATCTTTTTGACCGCGGTCAAGCGCCGTTTTGGCTCTCGTTAGCGTAAGGAAGCAAGTGCTGCACGTAGTTAGCACGGGCATATTCATGCCTTCAGCCAGAGCCAAATTTCTAGCGTTAGCTACCAGCGTAGCGATAGGATCGATGTCTTGAGCTTGCGTGGCGCCGCAGCAGCTCCAGCCTTTGATCTCGTGTAGTTTGATTCCCAGTATCGGCGCGATGGCTTCCAGCGAGATTTTAGACTCTTTTGCCGCTTGACTTAGGACGCATCCCGGGAAAAAAGCAAATTCGTTTTGTGCGCTCATCTTTTACTCCTTATCCGCGGCGGCGCGCGCGGCTTTTATCATTTCTACCAACTCTTTATGACCCTCGATGTCCTCTTCGCCAAATATATGCAAAGGATTCATCTTTCCCGCACCCATCAGTTTTAGCGCTATATCCGTTTTACTTACGGCCATGGCGCCTTCGCTTCTAAGGGCGAGTAAAATTTCATTTAGCCTGCCCGAGCCCTCGACCAGGTCGGTAAGGAAGGCGTTAGCGTGATCCGGGCCTTCGCCGGTATTTATGCCTTGTTTTTGCGTAAAGACTCTAAGCGCTGCTATATCGTCGGCTGCGCTTATGCCTTTAGGGCAGCGGTCGGCGCACTCTTGGCAGTGTACGCAGTTCCACAGACCGCCTAAAACCGCAGCCTTGGCGTGCAGCATCGGGTCTTTACCCCTAGAGTCAAACGTCGCTCTATGTGCATGCGTGAAAACAAAAGGCTCCATATAGTCGCTGCTATCAGCAGTTAGCTTGCTGCACTCCGACGCGCAGCATCCGCATAGGATACAGTCCCACTGCTTTTGGATTCTGTCGTACTCGGCCTGCGTTTGTTTACAGCCTTTTTCGGCAGAAAACTCATCCTTAGGGATAAAGGTTGGGCGGATCTTTCTTAAATTTTCGATAGAAGGCTCCCAGTCTACGACCAGATCGGAGATCACTCTAAAATTTGCTAGCGGAGAGACGGTTATAACCTCGGGATTGTCGTATGTCGCTAGCAGCTCTTCCATCTTTTCGTCGCAAGCTAGCACCGAGTGTCCGTTTACCCTCACGCCGCAAGCTCCGCAGATAGCCGATCGGCAAGATGCGGTAAAATTTAACGTTGCGTCCAAATTTTGCTTGATAAATAGCAAAAGCGATAGCAAAGTCTTGCCCTCTATATCTTTTTTATCCACGACGTAGGCTTGTTTGTAGTGTTGCGTGCCGTCATATCTGTCTATGATTATTTTCATTGCGGTTTCCTTCCGTCAAGCGAGAATTCCGTGACTACGACGTTTTTATAGCCAAGCTCTAGCTTGCCGTCGTTTAGCGTCACGATGCTATGTTTTAAGAAATTTACGTCGTCTCGTTTAGGGTAGTCCTCCCTAGTGTGAGCGCCTCTGCTCTCCAGCCTTTTGCGCGCGGCCAAACAGGCGCAGCGAGATAGCAGGATCAAATTTCCCAGCTCCACGTAGTCGGTAAACGCCGTATTCATAACCGGATTCACGTTTGGTACGCTTAGCTTATCGTAGCGAGCTTGTATATCCTCTAACGCTTTTTCTAGGACATCTAGCTTGTCCTGAGTTCTAAAGATACCCATATTATCCCAGTTTTGTTTGCCTAGCTCCTCGCGCAGGAGATACATTTCGTTTGCTTCGCCTTTGCCGTTTGCGACTTTTTTAAATTTCTCTCGCCATTTTTTAGCTAGCTCTTCGGTGTTTTTGCCACTACCAAAACTAGTCGTTTTGGCATACGCGCTAGCTCCCTTGCCGGCTAGCTGACCCGTTACTACCGCATCCGAGAGCGAATTTCCTCCGAGACGATTAGCTCCGTGGATAGAGACGCACGACGCCTCGCCGCCCACGTAAAGGCCGGGTATCTTCGTGCTCATATCGTCAAATTTATCCACCTCTATGCCGCCCATCGAGTAGTGTGCGGTAGGCCTTATTGGAACCGGATGCTCTACTAGGTCTAAATTTTCAAAAAGCAGCGCGGTGTGTCTGATTTTAGGCAGTTTTTTCATTATGGTTTCTTTACCCAGATGTCTAACGTCGATGAGTACGTATGAGCCCAGCCCCTCGCCGTAGCCGCGCCCCTCTCTAATCTCGGTCTCGATAGCGCGAGCCACGACGTCGCGAGGAGCTAGCTCCATCTTCTCGTGGTAGTTTTTCATAAATCTCTCGCCCTTGTTGTTTAGCAGATATCCGCCCTCGCCGCGAGCCGCTTCCGTGATGAGAGTACCGCCGTTTGCCACGCCGGTCGGGTGAAACTGTATCATCTCGGGATCTTCAAAACCAAGCCCCGCTCGCACAGCAGCCGCTACGCCGTCGCCGGTGGCGATATAGGGCACCGAGGTTCTGTTGTAAAATATCCTCGTATACCCGCCCGTAGCCACCACGAGAGCCTTACAAAGAACGGGAGTGATGTCTCCGGTTTGGAGATTGCGCAGCACTACGCCCTCGCATTTGCCGTCCTCTACGCCGATATCTAGCAGCTCGTAGTCCATTAGAAATTTAACGTCGTTGCTAACCGCCTCGTCAAAGCACGCATGCATAACTATGTGACCGGTTTTATCCGCCGAGTAGTTGCATCTGCGCTTTGAGGCGCCGCCCATCATCCTTTGCGCTACGCCGCCGGGTATGTCGCCTTTTTTAGCATCTACGCCGCCGCTTGGATTTCTGGAAAATAGCGTGCCGATATAGTCCATCTCGGCTATCGCTTTGCCCGCTAGCTCGCAAAATTTGATCGCCGCGTCCTGATCTACTAGATATGCGCCGCCTTTAACAGTGTCGTAGGCGTGCAGCTTATATGAGTCGCCGTCAGAAAAATTCGTCACGCCGTTTATGCCGCCCTCGGCCATACAGGTGGCGTTTCTTGAGGGCATCATTTTAGTAGCTACGATGACGCTAAGCTCCGGGGCGACTTTTCTAGCGGCAACCGCTGCGCGTAGTCCGGCGCCGCCCGAGCCGATGATAAGAATATCGCAAGAAGGAAGCCCGTTAGCCTTGCCGCTAAAAGCCTCTTTTTTAGAAGCTTTTTTATCAGGCTTTTTGTCGTCGCAGCCGCTAAGCGTCAAAGCTCCGACGCCGATACAGGCTCCTTGCAAAAACCTTCTTCTGGATAAATTTTCGTTCATTTGGTATCCTTTGTTTAAACTCAAAATTTCGCCGAAATTCGAGTTTATTATTACGAGCCTTTATCACTCAGATAAAGACGCCTTAACCTTGTGCCTTTCTGAGATGGAATTATAATACTTTTTTTTTAAAAAAATATTAATATTACACTGTTTGTAAACTAAAATTTTAGAAATGTTTTATCATCTAGTCATAAATTTTGAAATCAAATTTCAATCGCATACCAAATGCCTAGTCGTGGATTATGCCGCGATTTTGATATTTTCGGCTGAAATTCGTAAATTTACATAAATGCGATTTTACCGATATTAAATCAGATAAATTTGCTCTTATTAGCGGTATAAATCGACTAGAAAAGTTAAATTTAAAGCATTTGGTAAATTTGCTTTTCGTATTTTGCCCGGTTTTATTTAAGCAAACAAGAAAAATATCACATAAATATCACAAACTTCCCGTTTTTTAAATTTAAGCAGTTTTTTTATACAATCATTTAAATTTAAAACCGCGGAAAATAAGATGAAATTTATCCCCAAAACCTTGCCTTTCGTAGAATTTATCGCGCTTATGGCGCTTCTAACCTCGCTTGGGGCGATGAGCACCGACGCGATGCTACCCGCACTCATGCAAATCGGCCTGGATCTTGGCGTGATGCAGACAAATCAAACCCAGCTCGTCATCTCCTCGATGTTTGCGGGTTTTGCCGTCGGACAGATATTTTACGGGCCGCTTAGCGACTTTATCGGGCGACGAAACGCCGTGTTGCTAGCGCTTGCGATATTTACGGCAAGCTCCTTTATCTCGGTCGTTACGAGCGATTTTACAGCGCTTTTAGCGAGCAGATTTTTCCAGGGGCTAGGCGCTGCGGGCCCTAGGATCATCGCGATGGCGCTTATCCGCGATCTTTACGAGGGACGCGCGATGGCTCGCGTGATGAGCTTTATCGCGGCCGTTTTTATTATCGTGCCGGCACTCGCTCCCATCATCGGCGGCTTTATTTTTAAAATTTATAGTTGGCGCAGCATATTTTTGATGCTTACTTTTATGGGGCTTGCTTGCCTAGCGTGGTTTGGACTGCGCCAGAGCGAGACTCTGCCCGCGCAAAATCGCAATAAATTTAGCCTAAATTTGATAAAAACCGAAGCCGCGCAGGTCGTGAAAAATAAACGAACCGCAGGCTATACGATCATTTTGGGGCTGATTTTCGGGATGTTTTTGAGCTATATCAGCACCGCTCAGCAGATTTTCGAGGTGAGTTATAAGCTGGGCGACGAGTTTCCTATCTACTTTGCTATAAACGCCCTAGCTCTAGGCGCCGCGTCGATGATAAACGCAAAGCTCGTGATGATCTACGGCATGCGCTACCTCAGCATGCGCGCTATGGGGGCGTTTTGCGTTATCGCGGTCGCGTTTTTGCCCGTCGTCGTCGCGTATGACGGGGTGCCGCCGCTGTGGGCTTTTATGGCGTTTTGCATGAGTAGCTTTTTTTGCGTGAGCATACTTTTTGGCAACCTAAACGCGATGGCGATGGAGCCGATGGGCAAGATCGCGGGCATGGCGGCTGCGCTGATCGGCTCGGCTTCGACTCTTATCTCGCTTCCTATCGGAGTTGCGATCGGACAGATGTTTCGGGTCACGCTAACGCCTATGGTTGCGAGCTTTGCGATTATCGGTGCGGCAGCATTTGCGCTGCTTTATAGGACTTCAAGGATTTCCGAGGAGTAAATTTACGCAGGCTGGATTTGATCAAATTTGAGCGGTAAATTCGGTCGCCTTTTAGTTTATTTTAAACAACCTCGCCGTCCGCAAAATCGCCTTATAAAGCAAATTTACGCTATCATTGCGCAAATTTAAAGGCAAAATATGAAACCAAAATACAACTTTTTCAAAAACTCCAAATTTGCATTCGAGGGACTTGCCGCGATGCTAAAAAACGAGGCTGCATTTCGCTTTGAGCTTTGCATTATCCTCCCGCTCGCGCTAGTTTCGCTATTTTTACCCGTTTCCGCCGCACAGCACGCGCTGCTGATCGCCGTTTTCGGCCTCGTTTTAGTCTGCGAGTGCCTAAATACCGCGGTCGAAGCGGTAGTCGATCTCGTTTCGCCCGGCTTTCATCCGCTAGCTAAAATCGCCAAAGACTGCGCCTCCGCCGCCGTTTGCCTCTCTATCGGTACGGCTGCGATAACTTGGGCGTGGGCTATTTTTTCGCTAATTTTTTAAGAGCAGGGTGAAATTTGACGGCAAAAATAGTAGCGACTTTGCGCTAGTCGGGCCTTAAATTTGCGCCGAATTTGATTGGCGGCTTAAAAAGCAAGCTACGCCGCCAAACCCCAAAAATCCGTCGTTTGGCTAGCCGGGCGCGTAAAATTTATAAAAAATACGGCTAAATTTAACCGAAAAACCGCACAAACGCGCCGCCGTTTGTAAAACCAGCAAGAGAGCAAACCGGGCGAATTTAACCGTCTTGCGCCAAAATCGCGCCGAATGACTAAAGCTTTAAGCTTTTTTTGGATAAAGTTTCACTCTTATTATCAGTTTAGGAAAACTATGAAGCTACGTATTTCTTGGTTTAAATTTACGCTTTTAAACGCCGTTTTTATCGCCGCGCTAAATTTTGGGCTGTTTAATTTTATTTATTCAAGGCTTAGCTTTGAAGCTCATCCGCTGACGGCCGCAAGCCTGCCGGTTATATATTTTTCTCTGCTTTGCGCGCTCTTTTCAGTAGTTTTTTTGCCCTATCTAGCCAAGCCCGTTAGTATCGCGGCGATTGCGATCACGTGCGGTAGTAGCTACTTCATGCAAAGCTACGGTATTATAATCGATAGCGAAATGATAAGAAACGTCGCGCAAACGGACGCGGGCGAAGTGTTAAGCTTTTTAAATCCAAAGCTCGTTTGCTACATGCTGTTTTTGGGCGTTTTGCCCTGCCTTTTGGTCGCATTTGCGAGGATCGAGTACGGCGGCGCAAGGCGGCATCTAAAGGTCAAATTTGCCGCATTTTTCGGATTTTTAGCTCTCGCGGCGGCTCTGTTTTTACCGCAGACCAAGTCTATCATTCCGTTTTTTCGCGAAAATAGCTTCATCAGAGCCTACAACCTGCCGTTTTATCCGATATATTCGACTCAAAAGTACGTAAAACTCGAGTTTTTCAAGCCCGAATTTAAACAAATCGGCACGGACGCGACGATGAGGCCAAGCGATGAGCGGCGACTGATGGTGCTGATCGTTGGCGAAACGGCCCGCGCAAAAAACTATTCGCTCGGCGGATACGCCAAAAACGATACGAATTTTTACACGAAAAATGAGCCAAATTTGGTCTATTTCGGCGACGCTCGCTCGTGCGGAACTGCGACAGCCGCCTCGCTGCCGTGCCTGTTTTCAAAGTCCACGAGAAAAGAATACAGCAGCAAAGAATTTAGCGAAAACGCGCTTGATATCCTAAAACGCGTCGGCGTCAAGGTCGTGTGGCTGGGCAACAACTCGGGCAAGTGTAAGGGCGTTTGCGGCCGCTTGGACGCCGGCGACGTCGAGTATTTTGACGCCGGATACGATACGAATATGCTGCCCTCCTTCAAAAAACGCCTCGAAAATCTCGCGCAAAACGAGATCATCGTCCTGCACCTGCAAGGCTCGCACGGCCCGGCATATCACGCCCGCTATCCGAGCGAATTTCGCAAATTTACCCCGACTTGCGACACGAGCGAGCTTAGCTCCTGCGATAGCGAGAGCATCGTAAATACCTACGACAACACGCTGCTTTTTACGGATTTTTTTGTTGGCGAGGTGATAAAGGCGGTCAAGGACGCGGGCGGCGATAAAAGCACGGTTTGGTACTTCTCCGATCACGGCGAGAGCCTAGGCGAAAACGGCATCTACCTGCACGGCATGCCCTACGCCATCGCGCCCGAGACGCAAAAACACATCCCGATGATGGCGTACACGAACGATGAAGCGACGCTAGCTCGCCTGCGCGCGCAAAAAGACGGCGCCGTCTCGCACGATAATGTTTTTAGTTCGTTGCTGGGGTTTTTTGGAGTAGAGACAAAGGAATATGATAAAAAACTTGATGTATTTGGCGAGTAAATTTTGCTTTTTAGCGGCTCGTCTCTTGCGCGCCTTTAAATGAGCTAGAAATTTCCTCCCTCGATGAACCACGTGTTCTATCTTCGGTCGAAAATTTCTTCGCAACATTTAAATTCATCGCAAGACACTTTGCCTTGACTCTTTACACTCAAATTTTGAGTCAAATTTGCAAATTTGAATGTAAATTTTACTCACCGAGACCCGCGCCTTTAAGATGCTAAATTTGGTTTTTAAATTTGATACAATGCTTGAAAGTATCTTTTTTCTTGTTAAAGAAGAAGGGGCTTGAATTACGCTCTGCTTGCAGCTACGAGCGAAGCGAAGTAGAGTGTCGCCTTCCTTTGCGTCGTGCTACGCACTCGCAACTGCCGAAGGCAGACCCGCCCCCAAACCCCCACCATCCCCACTGCACGTTAGCGGGGTGCGAACGCGCTATCGCGCCGCACGTTTTTTAGTTTAACATTTTTGCGATGCGGATCTCGGTGACTCAAATTTGAATAGAAAAAGTCAAGGCGAAGTATCGTGAGATGATTTTTCGAGTTTTGAAGCAAAATTGAGCGCGCTAGGCATATAGCCTGCGGAGCGAAAATTTTGCGAAATCTCGGAAAAGCGCTCGCGAGACAAGCCGCAAATAGCAAAGATCAATCTCTTTGCCAGATTATTTTTTTTCCAAACCCCAGCGCATTATGCGTAAATTTAACCCAGCCCAGACTCAAACTATAAAGACTCGGGTTCATCGCCAAAGCGTAAGGAAAGCGCGCGAAGTAGATTTTGCTTTGCTGTGCGGTTGCGGGGGCGGCTAGAGCGCGAAACTGCACGCCCTCTATCTTGCCGACTATTTTGGTATCGAGCGCAACCGTGCCGGCAACGCAGGGCTCTGCTAAAAACGCCTTCACGTGAGCGCTCTCCTTGCCGCCTGCAACGATAAAAGCCAAATTTCCCTCGTCAAAGGCGTAAAAGCAGCTCGCGCAGTATGGCTTGCCGTCATCTAAAACGGCAAGGCTAAGCAAGTGCATCTTGCGGATAAATTTTAAAATTTTCTCATCCATTTTATCCGCCTTAAGCGCTAAAAATTTGAGCCAAATTTGCCGAAACCCAGCTAAAATTTAGCGCCAAAAAGCAAGCCAAAACTAACCAAAAAGCAAAGATAAAAAGCTCGGTTCTGATAAATTTAGCTCCCGCTTTTTCGCGTTTAAATAAAGCCACCGCAAGCCCAGCCGCAAAGCCGCCGATAAAGCTAAAATAGTGCACAGCCGCGGGCTTAACGAAGCTTGGCAGTTTGCCCGCAAAAAATAGCGAAAATATCGTAAGCGAGATCAAATTTGCCAGCAAAAAATAAAACGCGACGACGGGAATTTGCGGAAAAAATCCGTGCAAAACAAAACTCAAAACGGTCGCGCTAATGAGCAAGAATACGCGCGCGGCAAAACAGCACATTTTCATCCTTTTTTGCGTGATTTTAGCGCAAGGGGTATTAAGAAAAAAGAAATTTAACCGATATAAAGCCAAAAGGACGACAAATCATGAAACTACAAAACTACCAAAGCGCGAGCCTAAACAGCTTTGATTTTAGCTTTAAAACCAGCAGCGGCGACGAGATAAATCTAAAAATGTACGACAACAAAACAGTAGACTACGCTAGCGCCAAAACAGCCGGTGCATCGGCATCCGCACTCACTCTCACGCACGAGTACGGATATAGCTTCTCGTATAAAGGCGACGGTCTGGACGCGCGCGATAAAGAGGAGCTGGCAGCCGCTCTAGAAAAGATAGCGCCTAGCATCGATAAATTTATGAAAAACGTTAAAGAGGGCGAGGATCCTATATTTTCGCGCGTGACGAATCTCGCAAACTCCCTTCGCAAAGAGCTTCCCGAGGTAAAAGACGCAAATCATAAAAACTTTATCGCAGACGGCACGCTAAAGCTTTTTGATAGACTGATGGAGCAAAACAAGGCCGATAATAGGCTACTGCAAAACTCCAAAAAGCTCTTTGACGAGCTCATTTCTCAGCTGGATAGCTTTAAATTTTACGTTTAGTTCGCGGTTTAAAATTTTCGCTATAATTCATAAATTTTAAAAATAGGAAAATTTATGAACGCGAATGAAAAAATCACCCAAATGCTAAATCTCCAGCAGAGCCTAAACGACGATACAAACGGCATCGGCTGGGAAAACGGCATAAACAAAAACGGCAAACTCATCAGCTGGAAACGCTGCATATATATGGAGTGCGCCGAGCTCATAGACAGCTTTGCCTGGAAGCACTGGAAAAGCATAAACGCGCCAACAAATGAAGACAATCTGCGCGTCGAGGTCGTGGATATCTGGCACTTTTTGATGAGTTTGATGCTCGAGCAGTACAAGCTAAATAACCTCGGCGACATCGCAAAACTATCAAGCGACATCTGCGCCAGCAGCGGCTTTGAGGCGTTTTGCCGCGAGCCGTTTAACATCGCTGACGAAAACATCTACGAGATCATAAACGACGTCGAAATGCTCATAAACAAGTGTTCGGGCTTTGAGTATTCACTCTTTGACCTGCTTAAAATTTACTTCACGATGAGTCTAAAATGCGGAGTAAATTTAAGCTCGCTTTACGAGTGCTACGTCGGTAAAAACGTCCTAAATCGCTTCCGCCAAGACCACGGCTACAAAGAGGGCGCGTATAAAAAAGTCTGGAACGGGAAAGAAGATAATGCCGTGATGAACGAGATCCTCGCTCGCGGGCTAAAAAGCGTGGACGAGATCTACGCCGTGCTAGAGGCCGAGTACAAGGCGGTAAAATAAAATTTGACGGCTTTGTGGGCTAAATTTGCGCTCGGGTCGTTAAATTTAGCCAAAATTTTTGCGATTTAGCTTAGCGGTTTAGGTCGCTGGCGTTTAAATTTAAGCAAGATTTAGCTAGGCTAGCTAAAACTCTGCCGTTTAGTTAGCAAATTTACGCCGCATGCAAGTCTCGCGCCACCAAAAAGCGGGTCAAATTTGAGTAAATTTAGCTAAATTTGAAGCTGGATTTAAATCGGTCAAATTTAGCTGCAAAATCTGTGCTCGCGTTAAATTTGCGCGTCATTAAAAGCATTTACCGTGCCGCTTTTGCTGGCAAAAAAAATGCGCGTCAAATTTAAAAAGCCGTCGCGCTCAAACGCCCCTTTCGCCGCCAAACGGCGATAAATTTAAACAAAATGGAGATTCGTTGTTCGCTAATATTTTACGCCTTTCGATAAAGGACCTTTTCACGCCCAAATTTATCGCGCTCTCTATCTTGCCGCTCGTTTTTTCCGCGCTTGTTATCGCGGCGATTGCGATGCTGGGCGGACGTGAGCTGTACGAGGCGCTAAACGCGGCCGTATCTGGTGAGGCCGGCGCACTGGCCGAGTATCCGATGGCGGCTAAAATCCTTAGCCTAGGCATCGCAAAGTGGCTCATCGGCGCGATATTTTACGCCGTCGGCGCATATCTGGTCGTGATGCTTTCGGTTTTTTGCGCGCTCGCGGTTGCTGGCTTTCTAACTCCAGTGGTCGCGCGCGAGATAAACCGCAGGCACTACCGCGTGGAGGAGTCGCAGCTGGCAAATATCAGCCTAGCTCGCCAAACGGCTCTTATGGGTCAAATTTTGCTTAAATTTATCCTGATCGCGCTTATTTGCGTGCCGATTTTAGCCGTGCCTGCGCTAAATTTCCTCGCCCTGCACCCCGCGTTTTTTTACCTTTATTATTCGCTGCTTTTCATCGACGTCGCGCCAAATGCTCTCTCGCGGCACAAATTCGAGCTTTATTTGCTGGACTACGGCGGATATAAATTTAAAGCCGCCGCGCTATGCTTTTACCTACTATGTTTAGTGCCTATTTTCGGGCTTTTCTTGCAGGTTTTTTTCATTATTTATTTTTCGCATTTTTTCTTTTTACGCGAGACTTCGCGCTTGACGTAAATCATTTTAAATCAGTGAAAAACTAAATAAAATACGCCCGAATTTTTTACGAAGGAAGTCAAATGAGAACTGAAAATATCGTAGTTTGCAACGTCTGCGGACAAAAAAGCACGGAAAATGAAAACGCCGTATTCGTCCGCGCTCACAAAAACGGCGAAGAGGTCGATATCTGCACGGCATGCATCCCTAGCGTCATCCACGGCTCCGGCCTAGTCGTTCGCAGCAACGACGAGGTCAAAGAAGACCTATAAATTTAAGCCCGCTCGGGCTTAAATTCGACTGTTTTTTCTAAGTATTCGCCTTTTAGAGTTTCATAAAATGAAATTTTAACCAAGCATAACCCCAAGGCAATAAAAAATATAAGACCAAAATTTAACTCATAAAAAGAGAAAATGAGTAAATTTATGCGGTCGCTAAAGTTCAAGGCCTTGGTCTTAACTTTCATTCGGGAGCAACGCGCCCAAAGTCGCCCGACAAGGGTTTTCTAGTCTTTTTCCACAAGCTAGACCGCACTTAAATAAAGTTATACGAGGATGTATCCCCGCCCCGGCCAATGCGCCCATGGGCTCTGTGCGTCCAATCAAAAAATGACAAGCGTGCTAGCGGACATAGGTAGCTTTAAACTAATAAGCCAAAGCAAGTTTTCTAATCACGGCAACCCTAAATTTAACGGCGCAAATAAATCCAAAAGGCGGCACTATATCCACCGCGATAAAGATCGTAATGCCGCAACTTATAGAAAGCAAAACGAAAACTACGACGATAACGGCGCGCAAAGGTCTTTGTTTTTTAAGGGAGCGCTACTAAGCTCTGTTTTAAGGATAATTTGAAAAAGACGTTAAATTTAACGCATACGCAAAGAAATGAGTGTACAAAGCGGATAAGCCAGGCAGGTATAGACGCGCAAAAATAAGCCGCAAAAAAATGGTCACGCCGACCAGCCGGCAAACCGTAAATTTATCTCGCTCGAAGGCCGCGTCATCTACACTCTAAATTCGTTATCGTTTGGGTATTTGTAAAATGTGGCGGATAGGGCATAGAAAGGCTAAAATTTCGCATTTGTCCAGGCGCGATGTTTTTAGCGACGCTAGCCGTGATCTCAGCGACGTTCGTGCGCTCATCATGCGGAAACAGCGACCATCCGCTAGGCTTAAAAACCGCGCCGGCGATCGTATCTTTGCTGACCGGATTATTGACGATCTTAACGGTGAGGTCGCAGTTTGCGATGCTAAATTCGCCCGTATTTTTCAGCGCCCCCTTAAACACGACGGTCTCGTTTCTAAGCACCCTATGAGCGGCAAACTCGGTTAGAGCGGCTTTTTTTGTGTATTTATCCACGACCAACATAAAAAAATACCCCATTATCAATGTCGCAGCGATATTTATCAAAAGATAAATTTTAAACAGTTTCGGGTCTTTTTCTCCGCGCGAAAGGAGCATAAAAAGTACCGATAGCAGCGCCAAAGCCGCGAGCGCGATAAAATGAAAGACGTTAAAATATCCTTGCATCAAAAACACTCCGAGCTTGCCGTTACGTTGTAGTCATTTACGCGAAAATCGTTTACGACGTGCGTGATCTCGCGCGTGGCATTTACGTCCAGCACGTCCTTTAGTACGATATTTTCCTTTAAAAACGGCTTTAGTTCATTGGCATAGCGGCGCAAGATATTGTCCGAGTTTTTATAAAAAACAAGTCCGATCTCGCAGTAGTTAAAGGGCTTTTTTGAAAGATTTTTAAGGCGCATATCCACAAGAAGCGTATTTGAGTACTCAAGCTGCTTGGTAGAGACTATCTCCAGCTCTCGCGCCCTCAAATTTTGATCTAAAAATTTAGGCATAAAGTGCGCTCCGTACCCAAGCGCCGCGATACTAACGACCGTGAGCGCAAAACCGGCGAAATAAGACTTTGAGGCGATATAAATGCAAAGCGCAAGAACCGCCAAAAACGTCAAAAACATCCAGATATAGCCCGCAAAATCCGCCCAACTAAGGTGCGTTATGTAGAAATTTAAGCCTTGTTTTAGTTCGTTTATCATCTTGCCTCTTCATCTCGTTTGCTTATTGCGAGCTAAATTTAAAATCCGCCTGCATAAAGCGTGCCAAATTTAGCCGCGCTAACCTTTGCGCGAGTTTTTCTCCTCGATACCGCTAAGCCCAAACCTGCGCGCAAGCTCGGCTTTAACGCGCTCTGGGTGTATGCCGTGCGCGGCAAGAGCTATGAGTGAGTGAAAGCACAAATCCGCCGCCTCGTAAACTACGCCCTCTAGGGCTTTTTTAAGCTCGTCATTTTCGCCTTGCTCTTTTGCGCCCTGCGTTAAAATTTGCGAATTTAAATCTTGCTCGTCGCGGCTTAAAATTTGCGCCTCGCTTGCTTGTGCGGTTGTAAAATTTTGCGTTTCATCCACTTGCTTGGCTCCTAAATTTTTAGATTTCTTTGCCGCGCTCGCGTCTTTGCACGCCATGATTAGCTCGCTGGCCTCCTCGCCGACTTTTTTTAAGACGGCATTTTCGCCCCTTTTAAACAGGCTCGCCACATATGAAGTCTGCGGATCGGCGTTTAGTTTACGCTCCAAGATCACGTGATAGATCTCATCGATGATGCCGTAGGCGGGCTTTTTAGTTTGCGCCGTAAAGGCGGCTAAATTTTGCCTGTTTTCGTTCGCTAAATTTAACTCGCCCGTCAAAATCCGCCCGTCTGCGCCCATTAGATTTTGCTCGCTATCGCCGCTAAAATTTGCGCCCGCGATTTTCCTAAAAAAGCAAGATTTCGCCCCGGTGTGGCATGCCGCGCCGCCTTTTTGCTCGACTTTTATTAGCAGCGTATCGTTGTCGCAGTCAAGATAGGCGTCCTCGATCTTTTGGACGTTGCCGCTTTGTTCGCCCTTTTTCCAGATGCGGTTTTTCGTGCGCGAAAAATAGTGCGCAAAGCCCGTTTCTAGGCTCAAATTTAGCGCCTCCTCATCCATATAAGCAAGCATCAAAACCTCGCTGCTCGCTAAATCTTGAACGACGACGGGCAAAAGTCCGCCCGTTTTTTCCCAGTCTATTTTCATTTTCCCTCTATCGCGGCGATCTTTATGCGCTTTATGCATCCGCTCGCTTTTGATTTATTTTCGTACGATCTCATGCGTAAATTTTATCTTTAGCGGCTTAAAATTTACTTTGTTTGCAGCTTATTTTGACGCCCTGCTACAAACTATTCTTTTAATCAAATTTTAAAAATCCCCGCAGATAAAATTCAAATCCTAAAAAGTACGTGAAAAATAAGTAAATTTAGCGGCAAGATTTCCGGTTCCGCCTAGGTGCTTTACTTTGAGATTGGCGAAAGCTACTTTTACTTCGCTTCGCTCGTAGCTGTGTATTGAAATGCTACAAACGCAGTGGGGTAAAGCGAAACAGGTCTAAGCGAGTAAGAAGTCTTGCACCCGCGCTCTCTTTGAGAAAAGAGGTAGAGGAGCGGCAAATAAAATACCGATATTCGGTCTAAACATAAATTATCTATTTAAATAGATCTTCTCAAGCGTAACGATCGCAGGAAGGTAAAAAAAAGAAAATTTATTGCTTCATTTAATGGAATGCGCTCTGCTTGCAGCTACGAACGAAGCGAAGTAAAGTTTAGATACAATACTAAAACTACACAGGAAAACTTATATCAAAAACTGCTACAATCGATGGATTGTATCAAAAGTAGCAATATGAAATTTGTAGTTAAAAATCTACTTAAGATTAATTAGCCTGAATTTAATTAAAAAATGGCCAAATGGCTCGCTATAACACAATTTTGCCGTAACTCATCAGAATACGAGTTTGTCGAATACGACTACAATGAAAGACAAATACTGTCATATGTTGCTGGTAAGGATAATTTTTTAAAATTTTCCTTAAAATTTTTCAACAAAAATTTGAAAGGGCTTATGTGCACATTTCTAAAATTTACTATAGTCTTTGTCATCTGCAGGAACAATAGTTGTCATTGTAAGCTTACGCTTCCTTTGTTTGCATTAAATTCGTAGTTAACCCTAATGCGATAATAAGACGGTACGGCTATATGCTTAAAAATAAAGGTAAATGCTTCAAAAAGTCAATAAGAGATTTCAAAGAAGTAAAGAATAGACCTTAAAATTTAATCTCTTTGAAAAGTCGTTTATATATAATTGTATCTTGAATAAAGCAGAGAAAGAGAGCCGAAGCCCTCTAAAAGTTATTCTTTGATTAGCTCGATATAAGCCATCTCGGCAGCATCGCCTCGGCGAACGCGAGTCTTAACGATGCGCGTATATCCGCCGTTTTTGCCTACGAATTTTGGAGCAAGCTCAGTTACTAGCTTGTTCGTAGTTTCCTTATCCTGCAAGCTAGCAAAAACAGCTCTGTGAGCGTTGCTGTCGCCTTTTCTCGCTCTAGTGATTAGCTTTTCGATATAGCTTCTTAACTCTTTTGCCTTAGGCAAGGTCGTCTCTATCTTTTCGCTTTTGATGATAGCGATAGCTAAATTTTTAAGTAGAGCCGAGCGGTGAGCCGACGTCCTACCTAGTTTTCTGTATCCGTGACCGTGTCTCATTTATGTTCCTTTTACTCTTTTGCACTCATTTGTGATTTTAGGTCGGCGATTTTTTTCTTGAGTTGATCTTTGCCGCCGCCTAGGTCGCCGCCGACCGGATATCCGATCTCTTGCATAACGGCCTTAATCTCTTCTAGAGATTTTTTACCTAAATTTTTAAGCTCTTTTAGCTCGTTTTCATCCATCAAAGCAAGCTCGCCGATAAATCTAATCTCGGCTTTATCAAGGCAGTTGAAGCTTCTAGCGCTCAAATTTAACTCTTCTACGCTTTGAAGAAGCTTTGCATGCTCGCTGCCTGAAGTTTGAGCGTTTAGACCTGCCGAAACGTCGATATTTAAAACGCCTTTAAAAACCGACATCTGCTGATACATCGCCTCGATCGCGTGTTTAAACGCCTCGATCGCACCCACCTGTCCATCCGTCGTAACCGTGAAAATAATCTTCTCGTAGTCAGGGTTATCCTCTACTAGGACGTTTTCTAGCTCGTAAACTGCTTTTTTAACAGGCGTAAAGAATGCATCAAGAGCTATGTAACCCTCTTCGGTATTGTCTCTTATCTCTTCGCTTGGGACGTATCCGATACCTTTTTGGATGATTACGGAAAATTTAAGCTCCGCGTCCTCGTTTATGGTTGCAAGATAAGCGTCCGGATTTACGATATCTACGACATCGCTTTTTAGATCGCTGGCTTTTATCTCTTTTGGACCCTTAAACGAATACTCAACCACCTCGCGCTCAGACTCGTTTTTTAGCTTAAAACGGATGTTTTTTAAATTTATAATAAACTGCGCTACGTCCTCGAGCATGCCTCTCATCGAATCAAATTCGTGAGATACGCCCTCTATCTTGACGCCCGTAGCCGCAAATCCAACCGTGCTGCTATATAAAAGTCGTCTTAGCGGATGAGCCAAAGTAACAGCATAGCCCGTCTCAAACGGATACGCGGTTATTCTGGCGACATTCTCGCTTATACTCTCTACTGAAATTTCGGTAGGCATATAAGCTGATGTGGTAATTTTTCTCATCGTTATACCCCTTATTATTTCGAATAAAGCTCTACTATGAATCTTTCCTCGACAGGAATGACGACTTCTTCCCTTTCCGGAGTTCTTGTAAAAATTCCGAATTTTTTATCTTTTTCGACGTCGACCCAAGCTACGATGCCGGTTTGCGCCGTAAGATCGATCGCGCGAACGATTTGCGGATTGTTTTTAGATTTTTCGATAACCTCTACTTTAGCGCCCACTTGGACTCTGTAAGAAGGAATATCCACTCTCTTGCCGTTTACTAAAATATGTCCGTGAGTAACTAGCTGGCGAGCAAAGCGGCGAGTCGTCGCAAAGCCCATTCTGTAAACTACGTTATCTAATCTTTGCTCTAAAAGCTGCACCAAAAGTGCACCGGTATTTCCCTCGCGGCGAGCGGCCTCTTGGAATAAGCGGCGGAATTGCTTCTCGCTAATGCCGTACATAAATTTAGCTTTTTGTTTTTCGCGAAGCTGTAAGCCGTATTCGCTTATCTTGCTTCTTCTTTGTCCGTGTTGTCCCGGAGCGTAAGGTCTTTTGTCAAGTGCGCTCTTACCTGCCAAGCGACGCTCGCCTTTTAGCGCCAAACTAACGCCGAGTCTTCTTTCTAATTTTTCAACGGGTCCTCTATATCTAGCCATAATAATTCTCCTAAATTTCTAATTATACGCGGCGGCGTTTCGGCGGTCTGCAACCATTATGCGGAAGCGGAGTTATATCTTTTAAAAACGTTACTTTTATACCCTCTACTGCGCCTACGCTCTTGACTGCGGTCTCTCTGCCGCTGCCAGGACCTTGTACTTTGATGCCTACTTCTTTTATACCGTGCTCTTTTGCTTTAGTTAGAGCGTCTTCTACTGCTTGTTGGGCTGCATAAGGAGTTGATTTTTTACTTCCTTTAAAGCCTAGTCCGCCAGCACTGCTCCAAGCGATAGCATTTCCCATCTCATCGGTAACCGTTACCATAGTGTTGTTAAAAGTCGCGCTTATATAAACGATACCTTTAGCAATACTTTTTCTTACAATTTTCTTTTTAACTACTTTTCTTTTTGCCATCGCTTATCCTTATTTAGTCGCAGCGCCGACTGTTTTGCGCTTGCCTTTTCTAGTTCTAGCGTTTGTTTTAGTCTTTTGACCGCGTACCGGAAGACCTTTTCTGTGTCTTAGACCGCGGTAGCTTCCTAAGTCCATAAGAGCCTTGATATCCATAGCAACGCTTTTTCTAAGGTCGCCTTCCACCACGTGATGCTCTTGGATCTCTTTGCGGATAGCTGCAGCTTCGTCTTCGGTTAGATCGTTTACTCTTTTATCGTAAGAAATTTTGGTAGCATCCAAAATTTGACGAGATTTGTGAAGACCGATACCGTAAATATAGGTCAAACCGTATTCGATTCTTTTCTTCTTTGGTAAATCCACACCTGCGATACGTGCCATGCTTTATCCTTGTCTTTGTTTATGTTTTGGATTTTCGCAGATTATGCGAACTACGCCTTGGCGCTTGACAATTTTGCACTTGTCACACATCTTCTTTACAGAAGGACGAACTTTCATTCTAGTCTCCTAAAAATTTATTCCACTTTTAGGCTGCATCAGGTTTAACGAAATTTTAAACCAACTATTTTCAAAACAAGTGGTGGGCTTTGAAAACAATTCTTCATACAGCAATTTGTCGCAAAGGGTTGAGTATAGCTAAATTTAGCTTTTAACTTACTTATGTCGGTAAATTATCCTACCCTTATCCAGACTATAAGGCGTTAGTTCCACCTTTACGCGGTCTCCAGGCATTATTTTTATATAATGCATCCTCATCTTGCCCGCAATATGACACAAAATCACGTGCTTGTTGTCGAGTTCGACCTTAAATGTCGCGTTTGGCAGCGCCTCGATGACGTTGCCGTCGATCTCTATGACGTCGTCTTTTGCCACTTAACTCCTTTTTGTTAAATTGACTTTCGCCGCTCGGCGGAAGTTTGAAATTAAAATTTTAACTCACCACAAATTAAAATTTTAAAATTTACAAGTCGCGCAAACGATTTGTAAATTTTAAAATTTTACGCTAGGCTTAGAATCTCCGCACGCCCGTTCACGACTGCCATGCAGTGCTCGTAGTGGCTGGTTCTTAGCCCGTCTTTGCTGGTTACTTTCCATTTGTCGTGACCAATCACGGGAGTGCCGTCTTTTTGGCAGATCATCGGCTCCACGCAAAATACCATTCCGTTTTTGATTTTTGGTCCCGATTTTGGACTGCCGCCCTCTAAATAATTTAAAATTTGCGGATCTTCGTGCGGGCGTCTACCGATGCCGTGACCGCAAAATCCCGTTAACGGAACAAATCCTCGAGCCCTTATAAATTTCTCGATTTCAAAACTAAGCTCTTTAAAGTGCATTCCCGCTTTTACGGTATCTATCGCAAAATATAACGCGTCTTTAGCGCAAGCGATTAGTTTTTCGTCCTCGCGCGAAATTTGACCCACGCCCCAAGTCCTAGCCGAGTCGCCGAAATACCCGTTTAAATTTGAACCGATATCGACGCTTACGATGTCGCCTTCTTGCAATTTATATTCGTTTGGGATGCCGTGGATGACTACTTCGTTTACGCTTATACAAGCGGCGTTTGGAAAGCCGTAAAGCCCCTTAAATGCCGGCTTTGCGCCTGCGGCTCTTATCATATCCTCGCAAATTTTATCTATTTCTAGTAGCGAAATGCCGGGCTTAATCACGCTTTCTACGTAGTCGAGGGTTTGAGCGACGATTTTATTCGCCGCTCGCATTTTCTCTATGTCGTTTGGCTGCATGATGGTTATAGCCATTACAAACCTACTGCGCTTAGAGTTTGATATTTATTCATATAAATTTGAGCTTCTATCCTTCGCATCGTATCAAGAGCGACGGAAACAACGATCAGCACCGACGTACCGCCGAAATAAAACGGAACGCCCATAAATTTAACGAGCACCCAAGGTAGCGTCGAGATAAGTCCGAGATAGATCGCTCCGCTAAAAGTTAGCCTTGATGCGACTTCATTTAAAAAGCTGGCCGTACCTTCGCCAGGTCTAATGCCTGGGATAAATCCGCCTTGTCTTTTTAAATTTTCGCTGATATCTTTTGCATTAAACGCGATTGAAGCGTAAAAATAAGCAAAAAATACGACCAGCAAAAACGTCAAAAAGTTGAAAAAATAGCTATTTGGATTTAAAAAATCGTGAATAGCTTGGATATAAGGATTTGTGCTGGCCTGCAAAATGGTGCTTGGGAACATCAAAATCGCACTGGCGAAAATAGGAGGAATAACGCCGCTTAAATTTACCTTGATAGGTATATAGTTCATTATGCGTTTGTTTTGATTTTCCATCACGACCTTACGCGAATAGCTCACCGGTACGCGCCTCTCACCCATTTCAACGTATATTACTACTCCAACTGTTACTAAAATAATAAGCACCAAACCTATAACTACAAAAAAATTAATTTCGTTTGTATTAAATGATGTTACGGTGTTACCTATCGCCCTTGGAATTGAACTTACAATGCCTGCAAAAATTATAAGACTGATACCGTTACCGATACCGCGCTGGGTAATTTGCTCGCCTATCCACATCAAAAGCATGGTTCCGGTTAGCATTGATGCGGCGGCTATGGCAATAAAAAGGTTTTTATCGATAATAACTGCAGCATCGCCGTTTTTACCAATCATGTGATCGCTTTGAAGCCCCATACTAACGCCGATTGCCTGAATTACGGTAATAACGATAGTAGCATAGCGGATGATCTGCATGTATTTCTGCATGCCGTCGCGATCTTTTTTCATCTTACCCAAATTTGGGAAAGTAGCTGCTAAAAGCTCCATGATGATAGATGCCGTGATGTATGGCATAATGCCTAGAGAGATGATGCTAAGACGTTCGGCGGCATTACCGCTAAACATATTAAACATACCCAAAGCGTTGTTTGAATTCGCATCAAAAAAATCTTTAATAACGCTAGCGTTTACGCCAGGAACCGGCACGTATGCCAGTATCCTGTAAGCAAATAAAAATGCCAACGTGATTAAAATCTTGTTGGTCAATGTCTTATTCATTACGCACGTCCGCTAACGGTTACGTTCTCGTCTTTGATTTTTGAAGCCAAATCTTTCGCGCTCACTCCGATCAATTTGATTTTCTTGACGCTGCTTGAAATTTTGTGTACGGTAGCGATAGTAGCGATAGTGATCTCGCTTAGCTCTTTTACCGCAACGATTTTTTCTACGTTGATTACGTAAGGTTTTTCAAATTTAGAAGCGAAGCCTACTTTCGGAAGGCGTCTTTGAAGCGGTTGCTGACCGCCCTCAAAGCCTCTTTTCTCGTTGTAGCCTTTTCTAGCTCTTTGACCTTTGTGTCCTTTGCCCGCGGTTTTACCTTGACCGCTACCTTGACCGCGACCTAGTCTTTTGATTTGTCTAGTCGAGCCCTCGGCAGGTTTTAAATTTTCTAGTCCCATATCTTCTCCTTAGCCTTTAAGCATGCTTAGCGCTTTTAAAGTAGCGCGAACGACGTTTGCCGAGTTGTTTGAGCCAAGCGATTTTGTTAGGATATCCTTGATGCCCGCAAGCTCTAAAATAGGACGAGCGCTACCGCCCGCGATCACGCCCGTACCTTCGCTAGCAGGGCGAAGCAAAACGCGGCTAGCGTTAAATTTAACCTCTACGTCGTGAGGTATAGTCGAGCCTTTTCTTTTTACCTCGATGATGTTTTTAAACGCGTCGTCGACGGCTTTTCTCATAGCGTCCGGCACCTCTTTTGCTTTACCGAAGCCAAAGCCCACTAGACCGTTTCTGTTTCCTACTACGACAAGAGCCGTAAATCTAAATCTACGACCGCCCTTTACGACCTTTGTAACGCGGCCGATATCAACCATTACTTCTTCGAATTCTTCTCTGTTATATTTTTCCATAGCGATTTTCCTTATAGTTTGATACCGTTTTCACGTAATGCGTCCGCAAAAGCCGCTATAACACCGTGATACAAATAGCCGTTTCTGTCGAATAATGCCGTTTCAATTTTTTTAGCTTTTAGAGTTTTTGCAAATTCTTTAGCCAAAGTTACGGCGCCTTCTTTGTTTGCTTTTACGCCTAGTTTTCTGCCGTCGGCTGCCGCTATAGTTACGGCTGCTACGTCGTCGATAGCTTGGACGTAAAGAGTTCTGTTTGATTTGAAGATAGAAATTCTAGGCAATACCGCAGTGCCGGAAATTTTGGCTCTGATTCTTCTTTTTCTCTTGATTCTAAGAGCGAGTTTTCTTTTTAATACATTTGCTGTCATTATCTATCCCTTACTTCTTAGATGTCTTACCGGCTTTGCGGATAATGCGCTCTTCTACGTATTTAACGCCTTTGGCCTTATACGGTTCAGGCGGTCTGTACGCTCTGACTTGCGCCGCGATCTGACCGACCACTTGCTTATCGTCGCCTTTGATAGTTATGATGTTTTTCTCTACGCTGATTTCGACGCCTTTTGGCACTTCGTGATTTATCGGGTGAGAAAATCCTAAAGTAAGCTCAAGTACCTGGCCTTTAGCTGCGGCTTTGTAACCGACGCCATTGATCTCAAGCTGGCGAACAAAACCTTTTGTGATGCCGATGACGATATTGTTTGCAAGCGCTCTATAAGTGCCCCAGTAGGCTCTATCTTGCCTCTCGTCGCTCTTTGGAGAAAATACTATGTGAGCATCCTCGACCTTGACGTCTACGTGCCCTTTTGTGTCAAGCTCTTTTAAATGAGCGCCTTTTTTAAATTTAAGGACGTTGCCTTCTACGCTGACTTCTACTCCGCTTGGAATAGCTATCGGCTGTTTTCCTATACGTGACATTTTTTTCCTTTTTTACTTGTCTAGGGTATGTCTACTTTTACGAATGGATACCGCAATACCATAAAAATAGAAATGAATCGAAGCGATAAAAACCGCCTCAAACACTTTAATTTTCTCGTCAAATT
>CAUQMF010000018.1:0-24334 GCA_963518965.1 uncultured Campylobacter sp. | reverse complement strand
CATTTAGCCAGGCTAAAATTTTGGCTCTGCTTAGCCCTTTGCCGGCGGTTAGGCTAGTTTTATCTTTGTTTGCGAGATCAAAACCTATCCTAAAATGCGACTTTACTCTCGCGATAAAAGGCTTTAAGTCTAAAAGGTCGGGGCAGGGCAAGGCATCCGGCGCTACTTGCTGCAAAAAGCTCACGCCATCGTCGTCAAAGTCGATACGCGCCCTTGGAACGTCGTCGTTGCTGATTTGTATATCAAAGGTCTTGTCGTTTATAAACGGCGCAAAAATGCGGATCTGCAAATGAAATTTACGCTTTTTCTCATCCTGCCCTAGATACTCGTTGCTAAACCAGTAGCCCAAATTTACGGCATTTAGTATAAACTCAAAATCATAAGGATCAGCAGGCGTCGCGCCTATGCGGCGTAAAAGCTCGTAAACGGGCAGCTTTTCTCGCAATGCGTCATAATACTCGTAAAGCTCGCCAAGCAGCGGGTGAGCGCGGCCGGCCTTTTCTTGTAGGCGTAAAATCTCGAAAATATACCTGTGCGCAAACGAGCGATGTGCTACGCTGCGGCGCGCCTGAAAGCTAAGATAGTCTAAAATTTCGGGCTTATGCGAAAAGCTAAGCGCGCTCCAAACTCCGCGCAATGTTTCTAAATCGTTATCGCTCGCGTCAAATTTGCCCTCGCGCGTCTTATCGTAGTCTAGCGCGCAGCCTAGCAAAAACTCTCCTAGCTCATCGCTCATAACCTCGCCGATTTTGGCTAAATTTTTAGCGTTGTGGTAAAAGCTGACGTCGATTATCTTTTGATTTAGTTTTCGGGCTTGTTTTTTGAGCGCGGGTTCTAGGCTCTGCGTCCGCTCTACGATGATATCTCTTAGTCCGTGATCCATATTTTCTCTTTGTTTTAAATTTATTTTTAGTTTTGGCCGGTCATTTAACCAAGCTTAGTTTAAATTTTTCATCTATTAAATTTGGACTAAAGCCCTCTAAGCCGCTTTCGTGAGTGTACCTAAACATTTGGCTTATTAGTCGTTTTATTTCGGCTAGCATCGCCGCCACAAAGATAATGCTTTTCAAAATTTACCTTTAAATTTGATTTTACCGCTCAAGTTTATCGCTGAGCAAAACGGCGATAAACTTCGTGCTCGGGTTTGCGTCAAGCGCGATCTTTAGGCTCATGGTAAGCGGTACTGCTAAAAACATACCGCCGACGCCGAACAAAAATCCCCAAAAAAGTAGGCTCAAAAGCACTACAAGCGTGCTTATACCAAGGCCTTTGCCTAGAAATTTCGGCTCGATAAAGTTGCCGATGACGATATTTACGGTTAGATATATGGCAGTAGTCCAATCGAAAGATTCTGTGTCTTTTATAAAAAGCTCCACCATAAGCGCCGGGAAGGAAGAGATAATAGAGCCGATCGTCGGAATAAAATTTAGCACGAAAGCTAAAATCCCCCAAAGCGGCGCGTAAGGCACGCCGATAAAATTTAACCCGATAAATATAAAAACGCCCGTCGCAAACGATGCCGCGGACTTGATCGCGAGATAGCGTTTGAGATTTGATATAAACGTATCTACGATCTGGTTTGTTTGCGGATTTTTGCTCGCAAAATACTCGACTTTTTGAGAAAACACCTGCACTTCAAAAAGCATAAAAGTAACGAGTAAAAATACAAAAAAGCTCTTTGAAACAAGCTCGGTGCCGCTCCTTAAAAATCCGCCCAGCACGGAAAAAATTTTATTTATATAAAAGTCTGCGGGCGCGGCAACGCTCTCGGGATCGATTAGGCCGCGGCTCGCTAGCATCTGGTGGTAATGATCGGCGAGGGCTTTAAATTTGCTCTGAAGCTCGGGCATGTAGCTAGCTAGCCCGTTTATCGTCTTTATCACGGTGTTTGCGATAAACCCTAGCGACAAAAACACGACCGCCGTAACTAGCGCGAAGGCTAAAACGCGCGGAAATTTGAGCTTTTCGAGCGCATTTATCGCAGGAGTCGCCACGATAGCGATAAAAACCGCCATCAAAAACGGTAGCACGACGACGCTGGCGGCCTTTAGTCCCGCCGCGACTACGACGAAGCTAGCTAGATAGATTATAGCGTTTCCGGTTCTCAAATTTACTCCTTTTTGGCTTGATTTTTAACGTGCCTTACATAGGCGTTTACGTACTCAAAGCCCGAATACAGCGTCAGCGCGACGCTAAGCCAGAGCAAAAACTCGCCAAAAGGCCACTGCATGGTTAAAAAGCCGATCGCGACCATCTGGCAGACGGTTTTTACCTTGCCCGCCATCGATGCGGCGACCTCTACGCCTTCGCCCGCCATCACGACGCGAAATCCCGTGATAAAAAACTCGCGAACGAGGATGAGATACACGGCCCACGGGCTCGCGCGGTCTATCATCATGAGTCCTAAAAACGCGCCCAGAGTCAGCATCTTATCGGCAAGCGGGTCGATCACGGCTCCTAGTTTGGTCTTTTGATCCCACGCGCGTGCGATAAATCCGTCGAAAAAGTCCGTGACGCTAGCAATCACGAATACGAGCGCGGCAAAGTAATTCATCCAGCTAACGTGCACGCTTGAGAAGGAATTTACGCTAAGTAGCAGCCAAAACATCAGAGGTGCGAGAAATACGCGCAGGAAGGCTAGGGCGTTTGGTAAATTTAGGCTCATTTATTTGTTCTTTCTTTTTGATTTCGGAGTTTAAAATTTGACGGCTCGGCGCTAAAATCCGTGTAAAATTTGCCGACTCGCATTTTGCTTGATTTTGTCGGTCGCGGATTTGCGCTTTGGTTAAATTTACTCGGCGCTTCGTCAAATTTGAGCGATTTTGGATTTAAATTTAACGGTAAAAAGCGTTTTGATTCATTTAAATTTAGATCAAATTTGAAAGAATCGTCCGCGCCGCAAAATTTGTTTGTAAATTTTAAATTTTCAAATTTAGCCTGCAAACGCGTTAAATTTATACTGCCGAATTTGCTCGAAATGCGAACAAGCGGCAAAGGAGCGCAGGCTAAATTTGTTTTTTTCATTTAAACGTAGTGCCGCCGTCGATGATGAAGGTGTGGCCCGTGACCCAGCTGGCTTTTGAGCTGCAAAGAAACAAACATGCGCCGGCGATATCTGCGGGCTGACCCATGCGGTTTAGCGGGCTTAGCTCGGCTGTTTTGTCGCGTACTTCCTCGTAGTTCGTAAAGGCCCTAAGCGCATCCGTCTCGATCGGGCCGCCGCTAACGACGTTTACGCGGATATTTTTTTCGCCAAGCTCGGTCGCCGCATAGCGCGCCATGGCTTCTACCGCGGCTTTTGCGGTGCCGTGGCCTGCGTAGTTTTCGATATAGACGAGATTGCCCGTCGATGATAGCGAGATGATACTGCCGCCGCCCGTTTTTTCCATGCGTTTTGCGGCTTCTTGCGCGCCCACGACGAATGCGTTTACGGTCGCGGTGAAAATGTTATTGATACCGCGAGGGCGAAGTTTCATAAATTTAGTATATCCGCCTGCTACCGGACGACCCGAGATGATGGCGTTTGAGACGAAAAAATCTACACGGTCAAAATCGGCGTCGATCTCTAAAAATAGATCTTTGTAAGTCTCGGGTTCTAGTATATTTAGCGCGTAGGCTCTGGCTTTTATGCCGTATGTCGCTTCAAGCTCGGTGGCTTGGGTTTTGGCTAGCTCTTCGTTTGAGTTATATGTAAAGGCGATATTTACGCCCTTTGCGGCAAATTCCTCCACGATGGCGCGTCCGATACCGCGCGTTCCGCCGCTGATTACTAGAGTTTTGCCTTTAAATTCGTTTTCGCAGTTCATTAAAATCCTTTTATGTTATATTGTTTTATGGTTTGTTCGATTTTTTTGAGATTTTCGGCGCTCGGCTCGCAAAGCGGCAGGCGGTACTCGAGGCTTGATATGAGCCCGGCGATATACATCGCGGCTTTGACGGGGATCGGGTTACTCTCGCAAAACATTATTTTATTTACCGCATAAAGATCGTCGTTTATGGCTTTTGCGCGCGCAAATTCGCCTTTTAGCGCAAAGTGGGTCAAATTTGAGATTTCATCCGGGAGCAAATTTGCCGTAACCGAGATCACGCCCTTGCCACCGTTTGAGAGGATCGGATAGTTTATCGCGTCCTCGCCGCTGATGACGGATAGATTGGGTTCGTGCGCGAGTAGATCGACGCAGCGCTCGATGCTACCCGTGGCCTCTTTTACGCCGTAAACGTTCTCGCACTCTTTAAATAGCCTAAAAACCGTGCACGGCTGGATATCTACGCCCACGCGACCCGGAACGTTATAGAGTAGTACTGGGATTTCAACGCTTGAGGCGATCGCTTTGTAGTGGCGGTATAGGCCTTCTTGCGTCGGTTTGTTGTAGTAGGGCGCAACCGAGAGTATACCGTCCGCTCCGTGATCTTGCGCGAATTTTGCTAAACCTACCGCCTCGTGAGTGGCGTTACTGCCGGCACCGGCAAGTACTTTTACGCCGGTGTTTTTGCAGGTATTTACGGCGATCTCTATACAGATCCTGTGCTCGTCGTGCGTTAGTGTCGCGCTCTCGCCCGTGGTGCCTACGGGCACGACCGCGTCGATGCCGTTTGCGATTTGTCTTTTGATTAACTTTTCATAACCGATTTCATCTAGTTTACCGTCTTTAAAAGGCGTAATCAGCGCCGTCATAGCGCCCGTTATTGCTTTTTTATTCACTTTTTTCCTTTCTTAGGATGATCGTCGTGGATTTTTCTTTTCTCGCGTATTTTTTGCAAATTTCGTTTAGATCGGCCGGTTTTAGCGCGGCTGTTTTTTCAGGTAGCTCAAAAAGAGGCTTTATATCGCCTCTAGCGAGATATCCGCCGTATAAATTCGCCACCTTCGACGCGCTATCTAGCGAGTAAATGAGATCGCTTTTTAAGCTATTTTTTATCTTGGTTATCTCATCTTCGTCGATTTTTTGCGTTTTTGCATTTTCGAGCACTCGCCAGATCTCATCCTCCGCAGCCTCTGCCTTGACGCCGGGATTACAAATGGCTAGCACGATGAGCAAGCTCTCGTCGATATTGCTCATATTATAGACGTCTACGCTGTTTACGAGGCATTTTTCATCTATCAAAACACGCTGTAAAACAGAGCTCTGTCCGCTACCTAGATACTCTGCTAGCGCGCCCAGACGCGGCTGATCCTCGTGATTAAACGGCGGGATCTTAAAGGCAAGCGCTAGCATCTCTACTTCGCTATCCTTGTAAATTTCAGCCCTTTTTGCGCCGTTTTGCTCTGGCTCGATGCAGTGGAGTTTTGGTAGCGGTTTTTTGTTTTTTATATTTTCAAAGTGCTTTTTGCCCAGCTCAAACGCGCTTTTTTTATCTATGTCGCCGCTGATTAGCAGGATCGCGTTTTGCGGCTGATAGTACGTCTCGTGAAATTCTTTTATATAATCTATGCTCCAGTTTCTGATATCGCCGATAAAGCCGATCGGAGTCCAGTGGTACGGGTGATAGCTAAAAGCGACGTTAAAGAGCGTAAAGTACAAAAATCCTATCGGAGAGTTGTCCGTGCGCCATCTGCGCTCCTCGGTCACGACGTCGCGTTCTGGCTGAAATTCTTTATCTTTTAGGCTCAAATTTTCCATTATATCAGCATAAAGCCTAAGCGCCTCGTCTAGGTTGCCTTTTGAGCATTTGACGAAATAATGCGTATAATCAAAGCCCGTGCTAGCGTTATTTACGCCGCCAAATCCCTTTACGATCTCGTCAAATTCGCCCGCTTTCATATTTTTCGTGGATTTAAAATTTAGGTGCTCAAGCATGTGCGCGATACCGCTTTTGCCCATCGTTTCATTTCGTGAGCCCACGCGGTAAAACACGTCCACGCTAATGACGCTAGAGCCCTTGCTAGCGGGGATGTGATATATCTCAAAGCCATTTTTGAGCTTTGTTTTGGAGTATTTTATAAGCATAAATTTCCTTAAATTTTATTTTTTATATCGCAGCCAACCGCTTCGCTGATAGAGGCGAAATTATCCTCTTTTAAAAGCTTTAAAATACCTTCGTTGATCTGTTTTGCGATGTTTGGGCCCTTAAATATAAAAGAAGTGTAAATTTGAACCAAATTTGCGCCAGATTTTATGCGTGCGTATGCCTCCTCGGCGCTGTCTATGCCGCCGCTTGCGATCAAAACCGTCTTGCCGTAAAGCTCGCTAGCAACCGCGCTAAAAAGCTCGCGCGAGCGTTTGGCGATAACCTTGCCGCTTAGTCCGCCGAAATTTTGCAAATTCGTAGATTTTGATAGCGAATAATCCACGCTCGTATTATTTACGATTACGCCTTTCGCGCCGCTTTCTACGGCCGTTTTGCAGATCTGTACGGCCTTGTCGTCGTCCATATCGGGCGCTATTTTAAAGATTATCGGCTTTTTTGCGATCGGCGATAGGCGCGCAAATAGATCTTTTATAAAGCTTTCTTCTTGTAGTTCGCGTAAATTCGGAGTATTTGGCGAGGAGACGTTGATGACGAAACAGTCGCAAATTTCGTTAAATTTAGCAACTAAAATTTCATAGTCTTTGATCGCCTCTTCATTTGGCGTGATTTTGTTTTTACCGATGTTGGCAAAAAGCGGTATCGCAAACGGATAGAGCTTGCCGACGCGCGCGCCAAGGGTGTCTGCGCCCTCGTTGTTAAAGCCCATCGCGTTTTGGATACTCTCTTCTTCGATTAGGCGAAAAAGGCGCGGTTTTGCGTTGCCCTCTTGCGCTTTTGGCGTCACGGTGCCAAACTCCACATGCCCAAATCCGAGCGCGGCTAGCGGGCGTAGCATGGTGGCGTTTTTGTCAAAGCCGCCGGCGATTCCAACTGGGTTTAAAAAGCTAGTTCCCAGCAAATTTTGCGAAAGAGCCGCGTCCGTGAGGACGCAGTTTTTGGCGACGATGCTATAAAGGCCCGGAAATACGCAGTCTGAGATACTTAGCGTTTTTTCGACGATTTTGTGAGCGGTTTCGGGGTCAAATTTAAAAAATATGGATTTTAGCGTCTCGTAATTCAAATTTTATCCTTAAATTTTGAGCGATTTTATCAAATTTAGGCTTAAACAAGGGCTTCGCCTTTTAGTTTCGCGTAAATTTCGCAGCTCTTGCTAAGCGCCTCGTCGGTATCAAAACCGACCACTTTTCCGCCGCTGATAACGGCGATCTTATCTGCGTTTTGCACCGTGCTTAGGCGGTGCGCGATGATAAATATTATCTTTTCTTTTTGTAAATTCGCGATGGCTTTGGTTATCTGCTGTTCGCTTTCATTATCTAGGGCGCTCGTGGCCTCGTCAAATATCAAAATTTGCGGGTCGTTGTAGAGAGCGCGGGCGATGGCGATACGCTGACGCTGGCCGCCCGAGAGATTGGTGCCGAATTCATTTAAAACAGTCTGCGCGCCCTCGGGTAAATTTGACACGAAATCATACGCGTTTGCCGTTTTTAGCGCGAGTTCGACCTTGGCTTCGTCGTATTCGCGGCCGTAGGCGACGTTGTTTGCGACCGTGTCGTTAAAGATATAGACGCGCTGGGTAACTAGGCCGATATTTTGTCTAAGCGAACCCAGATCGAAATTTTTGATATTTTCTCCGTTTATCTCGATCGATCCGCCGTTTGCGTCGTAAAATCTCATGAGTAGATTTACGACCGAGCTTTTTCCGCCGCCGCTACTGCCCACGAGCGCCACCGTTTGAGACTTGCTCGCGCTTAAATTTACGCCTTTTAGCACCTCTTTGTCGTCGTAGTTTAGCCTGACGTCTTTAAAATTTATCAAATTTATTTCAGACGGCACTGGTTTGTCGCCGCTTAAAATTTGAGGCTCTTTATCAAGTAGCTCAAAGGTTCGCTCTGCCGCGACCACGGCGTCTTGCATCTTGTTATAAAGGCCTGAAATGCGTTTAATAGGCGTATAAAGCATAAAAAGCGCGGTTAGGAAAGAAAAGAAGCTTCCCATCGTCAAATTTCCGTCTATGACCTCTTTGCCGCCGATGATGACGACCGCCGCGACACCGACGGAGCCGAAAATTTCCATCATCGGGCTTACCATCTCGTTTACTTTTACGCTTTTTAAATTTAGCTTGAAAAATTTAGCGTTTTCGTCGGTAAATTTAGCGTGCTCAAACTCCTGAGCGTTGTTTGCTTTGATGATCTCGATATTGGTAAAAATTTAGCTTAGCTTCGAGCTGATGTCGGAGGTTTTTTCCTGCGAGGCGCGTGAGATTTTTTTCATCTTTTTTGCGAGTTTTGAGAGCGGATAGACGGCTGCAGGCATGATAACTAGCGCAAAAAACGCAAGCTGAAAGCTATGATAAAGCACTACGCAAAGCAGCCCGACGATCGTAATAGCCTCGCGGATGAGTTCCGGGATCATGGAACTAACGATACTTCTGATGCGGTCGATGTCGTTGATATTTCGGCTGATTAGCTCGCCCGTGCGGTAGTCGTTAAAAAACTTCATATCCAAATTTAGCAGGTTTTTTAGTAGCTTCTCGCGAAATCTCCTCACGATATCCTGCCCGATATACGCCGTAAAATAGGCCTGCAGAAACGTCCCGAGCCCTTTTAAAAAATAAATCGCGATGATAGCGTAGGGCAAAAGATAAAGCAGGTCTTTGTTTTTTTCGATAAAAATTTTATTTAGCACCGGCTCTATCACCCACGCCGACGCCGCAGTGCCGCCGCTAGCCATCAGCATGCCGGCGATGGCGATGATAAAATACGAAATATAATCCCTAAAATAGGGCGCAAACCGCCGCAAAACCTCTTTTAGGCTCATCTGCTTCATATCTTTTCCCACATGCAGCCATCTGGCGTATCCATTAGGCTGATGCCGTTTGCGGCTAGCATATCGCGGATTTTATCCGATAGCTCGTAGTTTTTGGCCGCCTTGGCTTCGTTTCTTTGATTTATCAGATCCTCGATGTAGGCTCTCTTTTCGTCGCTCACGCCAAACTGAAAATACTCAAACACGTCTACTTGCAAGATACCTAGCACGCGAGCTATCAGCTCCAAATTTGCCGCGATTTCGCCTTTTTTGGCTTTGTCTTTAGGGTTTGCGTCTAGCTCGTCGTTTGCGCTGCGGACAAACTCATCTACGCAAGCAAGGGCTTTTGAGGTGTTTAGATCGTCCTCCATCGCAGACATAAACTCGCTCTTAAATTTCTCGTTCGCGCTCAAATTTGCCGCGGCGCCAAGAACCCGTTTTTTTAGGCGGTAAATTTTATCTAGGCGCTTTTTTGCGGCATTTAGATCGTCTTCGCTAAAGTTAAAATTCGCTCTATAGTGGCTAGAAATCAGATAAAATCTCACCGCCTCGCCCAAATTTCGCTCTAGCGCGTCCTTAACGAAAAAGCTATTTCCCAGGCTCTTGCTCATTTTTTCGTTATTTACTTGGATAAAGCCATTGTGTAGCCAGTATTTAGCCAGGCTTTTATGCTCGGCGCAGCGGCACTGCGCGGCTTCGTTTTCGTGATGAGGAAAGAGCAGGTCAAGCCCGCCCGCGTGGATATCGATCTCACATTTTTCGCCGCTAGATAGGTGCTTTTTTATCATCGCGACGCACTCGGTGTGCCAGCCTGGACGCCCCCTGCCAAACGGACTTTCGTACCATTTCTCGTCAAATTTCCACAGCACGAAGTCTTTTTTGTCCTCTTTTTGTAAATTTGACTCGACGCGAGCAACGTTTGCTTCGGTGTCAAATTTGCCGCTCAGGCTCAGATACTGCGCGTCCTTTGCGGTGTCAAAGTATATGCCGTCGCCTTTTATCTCGTAAGCAAAGCCGTTTTTTAGCAAAATTTCGATGTACTCTATCATCTCTTTTAGCGTCTGGGTCGCCTTTGGCTTTACATCGGGCTCAAGTACGTTAAGCGCGCTCATATCGCGCTCGTAGCTTGCGATGTATCTATCCGTGATCGCTTCTAGACTCTCGCCGCTCTCGCTCATTTTCTTTAAAATTTTATCGTCGATGTCGGTGTAGTTTCGCACGAATTTGACCTTGTAGCCAAGTTCGCTTAACGTGCGCCTAAGCAGATCAAAGCTAATCGCGCTTTTAGCGTGTCCTAAATGCGCATCGTCATAAACCGTCGGACCGCAGACGTAAATGCGGACGAAGTCGCTTTTTACGGGCTCGAATTCTACTTTTTTTCTCTTTACGCTATCAAAAATTTGCATCTAAAAATTTCCTTAAAAATATCAAAATCACCGCCTCCAAAGCCAAAACCGCGCTTAAAAGCGTTAATTTTTTAGGCTCGATTATAGCTAAAAATTTCCTTATCCCAAAAAATTTGACGTTTAAAGCTAGCGTCAAAAACCCGCCCAGCGAGCTAGCTAGAGCTAGTCCGAACGCGCCGTAAATTTGCATCAAAGCAACAGCTAAAACGAGGTTAAAAACGAGAGTGATAACGGCGATTTTGGAGGCTAGCTTTTGCTGTAAATGCGCATAAAGCCAAAGCGAAAAAAGTTTGGCAAGCCCAAAGGGTAAAAGTCCGATCATATAGGCTGCCAAAACGCTTGCAGTCGCTGACGTATCGGCCTGCGTGAAGCTTCCGCGTTCAAAAAGCAGCTTGATGATAGGCTGGGCTAAAACGATGCCGCCGATGGCCGCCGCAAAGAGCAGAAAATATAAAATTTCAAAGCTTTTTCGCATCCATTTTAGAGCTTCGGCTTCGTTACCGGCCTTGATTTGGCGCGTAATTTTAGGAAAAAGCGCGGTTGAGAGCGCGATCGCAAATATCGCTAAAGGCAGCTGAAAAATGCGGTTGGCGTAGAAAAGATAGCTGATCGATCCCGCCGCCAAAAACGACGCCAGCCACGTATCCATAAACGAGCTTAGCTGCATCGCGGACGATCCGACTAGACCATGGAAAAAGTTGCTAAAAAATCCCTTCGTATCGGCTCTTTTACCGCGTGCAAATTTAACTAAGCCGCCGAAAAAGAGCTTTGAGACGCCGTTAAATTTAAGCGCGATAAGGTGCGCGATAAGCTGCAAAACGCCGCCTACTACGACGCCAAAACTCAGATAATAAGCCGCGACTTTAGGCTCCTGTCCGCGAGCCAAGATTAGAGAGCCGATCATGGCTAAATTTAGCAAAGCGGTCGAAAACGCCGTCGTCGCAAAGTGCCCGCGATATTGCAAAAGCGAGGCTAAAAATGTAACGGCAAAGATGAGCGCTAGGTAGTAGAAGTTGATTTTTACGAGCGGGACGGCTTCGTTTATGTCGCCGGGCGCTAATCCCGTGGCGATAACGGCGGTAAAAAACGGGGCGAATAAATTTACTAAAAGCGTAAGAATGCCGATAAAGGCTAGAAATTTAAGAAAAATCTCGGCGCTAAAAAGCGATTTTTTGTTTGATTTCGTAAAATTTGGCAAAAAAGCGTTGGCAAAAGCCCCCTCGCCAAAGATACGGCGCAATAAATTGGGTATCTTAAACGCGATGAAAAATATATCGCTATAAATGCCCGCGCCCAAAGTAGAAGCCGTGAGCAGGTCGCGCACGAGCCCTAAAACTCGCGAAACCATGATGCCGATACTGTTTGAAAAAAATCCCTTGATAAACACGAAAATCCTAGTAAATTTTTAGCGCTATGATAGGCAAATTTAGTTTTAAAAGACGTAAAATCAAGAGTTTTTAATGAAATTTTAGAGATAATCGACCAAAAATCAAAAAATTGCGAGAGTATCACGTGCCAGAAAACCAAAACGCGCAAACGTACCTTGAAGACATCGAGATAGAAACCCCAAGCCCGTACGGCGAGGTGCTAAATCTAGTTAGAAAGTACGGAGTGGATAATAAATTTATAGATTTTGAAATTTTAGACTTTAAAACCGAGTGCAAAATAGTTGGAGAAAAATCGCCAAGAATGCTAGCCCAAAGCAAGCTGGGCGTCTTTGACGACGATAAATTTTACGTAGAAAAGGTAGAGAGCCTAAAACAAATTTATAGAGTTAAATTTTACGACCTTAGGCGCGCTAAGCCCATCGTGCTGCCTAGCATAGCTATAAACGCCAATAAAAATTTAACCAAAATTCTAGCTACTGTTTCGCGCGGAGGAGACGCTGTTTATTTTGAAGAACTTGGCAAAAAGATGGTTGATTTCATCTATAAAAAAATGATAAAAGTAGGCATCCTAATCGGCATCAGAGATAAAACGATGCATGAGGAGATAGCTAAAATTACCTCCGCGCTAAGAGTGAAGGAATATCTGGATAAAGACTACGTTTTTACGGTGACGCAAGGCGTAGAGGCTAAACCCTCGGTGGATGACGATTTGATATTTTATTATAAAAGCAAGATAAAAAACGCAGACGAAAACGGCAAAATCGATCACGCAAACAGAGGCTATCTGCTAGGAGCGATAGAAAACGAGCTGATAATAGAATATATAAAAGCCAAAGACGGTTCTAGCGGCCGTGACGTGCGCGGAAACCTCCTAGCTATCCAAAAAGCCAAAACTACGATAACTAAAATGCCCCAAATCACCGAAAATATCTACTGCGCCGAGGATGAGACTGGCATAAGATATTTTTGTAAAAAGGCGGGCTACGTTTATGAAAAAAACGGAGTCTTTGATATCAAAGACGAGCTAGACGTAAATGAAATTTCTTTTAAAACCACCGGTTCTGTGGATGCGGGGCTAGATACCAGCGTCACGCTAAACGTAAAAGAGCGAGATATAAATAAAGACGCCATAGGCACGGGCATGACTGTAGAGGCCAATGAAGTAAATATCGAAGGCAATGTCGCCGCAAATGCCGTCGTAAAGGCAAATAAAGTATCTATAGGCGGACAAACCCACGCAAAATCTCTGATCGAAGCTAAAGAAGCAAAAATAGCCGTGCATATCGGTAGCTTTGAGGGGGACAGCGTCGATATAGACCGTTTAGAAGGCGGCAGGGTAAAAGCTAAAATCGCTCGCATAAAGTCGGTTCTAGGCGGAGAGATAATCGCAGAAAGCGTAATCATCGACACTCTAGCGTCAAATGCGAAAATAATCGTAGCAGATAGCGTGGAGATAAAAAGGCTAAAAGGCGTAAATAATAAAATTTTAGTAGATTTTAGCATGGTAAAAAACTCGGGCGAAAAGATAAACGAAGCTACGGCAAAGATAAAAATCATAAGAGAGCAAATCGCCAAAATGCCGCGAATCCTAGAGTCTAAAAGATGCGTCATAGAGGAAAATAAAGGCCCTATAAACGTCATCAAAGCTAAGATCGAGGAGCTAAAAAACTCAAGCATTACGCCGCCGGCTACTTTTATCAAGAAGCTAAAAGAGTACCAGCAGCTAGTGCACGAGTATAACGCGCTTTTAAAGGATTTTAAAGAAAAAAAAGATATGATAGCCGAGCTAAAAGAGGAGATAGTGGGAATACAAGAGGGGATTTTTAACTCCAAAGTGATAAATCACGATAAGTGGCGCGAATTTAACGAGGTTAAATTTAGGCTCGTAGATCCGGCTCGCGATATAACATACAACACCAGAGAAAACGAGATCGCCCGCGTGCTAAAGATCGCAAAGGTTCAGACCGAGGAGGGCGATATAGACTACGTTATCAAGAAAAATAACAACCTAAGAAAGGTCTAAATTTGCCTTTTTCTTTAAAATTTAAGAGTAAATTTTTTGGGTGCGCGCAAGAGGGCGAAGCGCTAAAGATAAACCTAAAAAACGACTGGAACTACAAGCTACCCGCTAAAATTTGGAAGGCTACGCAAAATCTACTTAGCTCGAATAAATTTAGTAAAATCGTCTTAAATTTTAAAGACGTAAAAGAGTTTGACTACGCCGCGGCTCTATTTTTAAAAAATACTTTACAAAATGCGCGTAAAAGCTATGAACTTATAAATTTAACCCCGCACGCGCAAAAGATTTTTGATTCGATAAATAGCGAAGTAAATCCCAAAATAAAACAGATCATAAACTCCAAACCGCGCGAGAATCCGCTCTTGCAAATCGGCAAAAATTTAACCGCTTTTTTTGCGGGATTTTGCGCGTTTTTAAATTTTATGGGCGAGTTTTTGGTCAAATTTAGTAAGATATTTATGCTAAAAAATATCCGCGTGAAGGAAATTTTGGCATATTTTGAGGATGCGGGTATAAAGTCGGTTTTTATCGTGTGCCTTACCTCTTTTCTTATCGGTATAGTGCTAGCTTATCAGGGTTCAAGCCTGCTTGCGAGTTTTGGCGCCACGATAATAATCGTCGAGATGATGGGACTTTTGACCCTGCGCGAGATAGCTCCTCTCATTGCCGCTATCATCGTGGCGGGGCGCCTGGCGTCTAGCTTTACCGCGCAAATCGGCGTTATGAAAATTACCGAAGAGATCGACGCGATGAAAACGATGGGATTTGATCCGTTTAAATTTCTCGTTCTGCCGCGCGTGATAGCACTTATCGTCGCTATGCCGCTTATCGTGTTTTTAGCCGACGTATCGGGGATACTAGGCGAGATGGTCGTGATGGAAAACTACCTAAACATCAGCTTTGATAGCTATCTAGCGAGGTTTGGCCAAGAGGTAGATATAAAGCATCTTTACGTCGGACTTTTTAAAGCGCCGTTTTTTGGCGTCGTGATCGCGTTTATCGGCTGCATGAGAGGCTTTCAGATCGGCGGAAACACTCAAAGCGTGGGTACATATACGACCGTGAGCGTGGTAAACGCGATATTTGGCGTTATCTTGGTGGACGCGCTGTTTTCGATTTTTTTCACCAAGCTAGGCATATAAATTATAATAAAAGCGACTGATTTAACGACGAAATTTGGCGACCGAGTGATCCACGACGGGCTAAATTTCCACGTAAACGAGGCTGAAATTTACGGTCTACTGGGCGGTAGCGGCACGGGTAAATCGACGTTGATGAAAACGATGATATATCTAAAAAAGCCAAGCGCGGGCAAGATCGAGATGCTAGGGCGCGATCTATGGTCGCTAGACGAAGCGGCTAGGCAGGAGATAAAGCTTGCTTGCAGCGTGATGTTTCAGTTCGGTGCGCTTTACACCTCGATGAACGTACTGGAAAACATCTATATCCTACTAAAAGAGTATAGCGGGATGAGCGAGCGATCGATGCGCGAGATAGCGATGTTTTGGCTGCAAAAAGTAGGCCTTAGCGAAAACGTCGCTTTGCAGTACCCAAGCGAGCTAAGCGGCGGTATGAAAAAGCGCGTGGCTATGGCTAGGGCTCTAGTGCTAAGTCCTAAAATTCTGTTTTTAGACGAGCCAAACTCAGGCCTTGACCCAAGTAGCGCGCGGGCATTTGACGAGCTGGTGGTGGAGCTGCGAGATACGCTTGGCGTCACGGTAGTGATGGTGACGCACGATATAGACAGTATTTGCACGATTTTAGATAGGTTTTTGATACTTCAGGATAAAAAGATAGCCTTTGAAGGGACGTTTGAGCAGCTGATGCAAATGCCCGAAAATCCGCTCGAAGAGCTTTTAAAAACAAGGAAAAACGGTGGGAAATAAAATAAATTATACTTTGATAGGTCTATTTTTCGTGCTAGTAGTGAGCGCGCTGGGTATCGCGGCATGGTGGCTAGGCGGATACGGGAAAAAGGCAGATGATTACAGGTCGTATTTCATCAAAACCACAAGCCTGCCAAGCGGCATAAAAAGGGACTCCACGGTCAAATTTATCGGCGTAGACGCGGGCAGCGTCAAGGATATCCGCTTTGCCGACGAAAAAGAAGCCCTCATCGAGCTTGAGCTCTCCGTGAGAAAAGACCTGCCTATCAAAAAAGACAGTACCGCTTCTGCCCAGATACAAGGAATAACCGGCATCGGCTACCTAAATATCTCTAGAGGAAGCGCAAACAGCCCGCTTTTTAGTAAAAACGAAAAGGCCTACATCGGGCTTGAGGCCGGCTTTTTCGACAAAATCGGCGATAGAGCCGAATATCTAACGCAAAATTTAGAAACGACTTTTAAAAATATCAATAAATTTTTAAGCGACGAAAACGCGGCTAAATTTTCGTCTATCCTGGTTTCGGTTGATGAAGCCGCAAAAAAGATAAACGCCGGAAATCTCGATATAAACGCGACTATCGCAAACGCAAACGAGGTTTTGGCAAATGCAAATTTGACGCTAAACGAGCTAAAAAAAGCGCTAAAAAGCGCCTCGGGCACGCTTGAGTTCGTAAATTCGTTTACCGCTAAGGCCGCAGACGCCGCGCAGGCGCTAAAAAATCTACAAACCGCAATCTCAGAAAAGATAAAAAGCGGCGAATACGACGTGAAAGACGCGCTAAATACGATTGGCGACGAGACGGAGAGGACATTGCTTAGCTTCCAAAAGCTCATTTCGGATTTCAGAAATACCCTTTTTAGACTCGAGGACGACCCGTACGAATTTTTCTTTAAAGACACGCAGAAAAAGGACGAAAAATGAAAATTTTAAGCACGGTTTTAGCTCTAGCGGCGCTGTTTTTTAGCGGTTGTAGCGTTTTGGCAAAGCCTGCGCCTAGGACGAATTATTTTATGCTAGGCGGTGCGGAGGATAAATTTAAAGAGTGCGAAAATAGGCCCGAAAAAACGGTTTTTATCGAGGAAGTACGGGTTTTTGGCGCGTATGAGAGCCGAGAAGTTTTAAAGATAGACGCAAACGGCGAGATCCGTCCGCTAAAAAATATCAAATTTTTAGCGCTCCCAAGCGAGATGGCGAGGCGAAATTTGATTATAGCCGCAAGCAATCAGTGCGCGTTTAAGCCCTCTTTTAAAAACGCGGACATTAGCGTAAAGTCAAATTTACTCACGCTTCAAATCAAAGATCAAAAGGCGCAAATTTCCATGATGTTTAGCTTTTTTAAAGACGGCAAAGAGCTAAAAAGCGTCGTCCTAAGCTCACAAAAAGACGTAGGTGCGGACGAGGGCGAAATCGCGATGAGGGCTTTAAATGCCGCTTTTAGCGAAGTGACGGATAAATTTTTGCAAGAATTAATCAAATTTTAGAGATAATCGCAAATTTTAAAGGAAAACGATGATAAAAGCGATCGAGGGCGTGATAACCAAAAAAGAGCCCGCAAATCTCATCTTAAAAACAGCCGGCGGCGTGAGCTACGGCGTAGCAATCTCGCTTTTTTGCTCGGCAAAGCTCGAACGAGGCCAGAGCGTGGAGCTAAACATCACGCAGATCATCCGCGAGGATGCGGACTTGCTTTACGGGTTTTTAGACGCGGGTGAACAAAAGATGTTTGAGATGCTGATAAAACTAAGCGGTATCGGCGCGGCAACTGCGATGGCGGTGTGCTCGAGCCTAAATCCGAACGCTTTTTTAAACGCTGTTAAAAGCGGAGACGCAGCGGCGCTACAAACGGTGCCGGGCATCGGCGCAAAGACGGCTAGACGCATCATCGCTGAGCTTAGCGACGCAAAGATGACGATGGATGAAAATCTGCCTAGCCATCAGCACGAAGCGATCTTGGCCCTGGAGAGTCTTGGCTTTAAAAGAGAAAAGATAACCAAGGCGCTTAGCGAGTGCGACGCGCAAAATACGGGCGAACTCATCAAACAAGCCCTAAAAAAACTAGCATAAAAAAAGGAAAAGATATGAAATTTGCTGTGATATTCGGTGCTAAAAGCTACGAACACGAGATCAGTATCGTGAGCGCCATAGCCCTAAAAAAGGTGCTAAAAAACGAACCTTTGTTTATATTTTGCGATAAATTTAGAGAATTTTACTTGATAAACGGCGCCGATATGAAGGCGAATTTTTTTAGCTCGGGCAAGTATAAAAACGCCAAAAAGCTCACTCTAAAGCAGGGCGGATTTTTCGCGGGCGGGTTGCTCGGCGAGAAAAAGATCGAGGCGGACGTGTTTATAAATTTAGTCCACGGTATGGACGGCGAGGACGGCAAGATCGCAGCGCTGCTAGAGTTTTACGGACTTAGCTACATCGGCCCTCGCGTGGAAGCTAGCGCGCTAAGCTACAACAAGGAGCTAACCAAACTACTAGCGCAAAAAGCGGGCGTAAATACCCTAAACTACGAGGTTGTAAGCAGAGCAAAGGCGCCTAGCCTGCTGCTACCCGTGATCCTAAAGCCGCTCCGACTAGGAAGCTCGATAGGGGTTAGCGTGATAAAAAACGCTAGCGAGCTAGAATACGGCCTAGACGTGGCATACGAGTTTGACAAAGAGATCCTGGTTGAGCCATTTATAGAGGGTGTCAAGGAGTACAATCTAGCAGGCTGCAAGGCGGACGGCGAGATCAAATTTTCTATCATCGAAGAGCCAAAAAAGAAGGAATTTCTAGACTACGAGCAAAAATATATGAGCTTTTCAAACGAGAGTAGGGCGCGCGAGGCCGACATCGGCGCAGAGCTAGCCGCCAAGCTAAAGCAAAGCTTTGAGCGCATCTACAACTGCGGTTTTGACGGGGCGTTGATACGCTGCGACTTTTTCGAGATAAACGGCGAAGTATATCTAAACGAGATTAACCCAAATCCGGGCAGTATGGCGAATTATCTATTTGACGACTTTGAGGGGACTCTGGAGCGACTCGCCGCAAGCTTGCCTAAGGAGCGCGAGATAAATATCGACTATAAATTTATCAACTCCATAACGTCGGCAAAGGGCAAGTTGTAGAAAATATCGAGTCAATTTTGTAGCTCAATAAGTAGTCGTAAGCCTTTACGGAAGTAGGACGCTTTTTATTTTAGACTTAGCATCCTAAGGATGACGACGGTTTGACAAACCGTCAGTTTATCAATGAGGATAGAGTATGGAGTCTTCTATCTGGTTTATGAATGGTATCTCATACATATCAAACCCTGCATCTTTTGATTTATACTTCTTTTATATTAGCGTCCTTAACTTGTCGCATACCCTGCTATCTCCGGGCTGTAGCGCTCCTTGTTCGTTGTAGCGCCAGTTGTTGTTTATGATTACGCCGTATTTATTGGAATTAGACATGTAACCCACATTTAGTGTCACGCAATATTTTACGAAGTCGCCAAACATAGTTTCAACCAATTTTGTCATAAACAGCCAAGGCTTGGATCTGCGTCCGCTGCTGGGTGCAGGATCAAGGCCGTTATCTACGCCGTACTCTACGACAAAATGCGGTCGAGATATATCGTAACTTCTATCTGGACTATTGGGGCCAGCTATATTTTTAAATGCAAAGTCGGTCTTACCCGTAGACGCATAATAGTTTTGTACTTCGTCTACCACCTGATTTATGTTCGTAAACATCGTAACAGCCAAGGCATCATCTCTGCTAGCGTTTATCCTAGGTATAGCTATAGCAGCCAATACACCTAATATCACTATCACAAATATAAGCTCGATCATAGAAAATGCGCGCCTTGCTGTATTATTGTCTTTATATTTTTTTACTGTATAATATTTGTTCATTAGTCTCTCCTACTTAATTACAAATCAACCAAATATAATACAATATGCTATTTTAATTTAAATTTAAAGGATGATACGCTATATTTTACGTAAAATTTTACATAAAGAACATAAATGACTACTTTTAGCAAAGATGAAATTTACACGGCGACTGAAGTGGTGCGAAATTTCAGCACCGTTTTAGGCAAGGTCGGCAAGGCGCAGATGAAGCGCGCGGTGATCGTCAAAAATAATAAATTTGAAGCCGTACTGCTAAATATGGGCGAGTACGAGCGACTATGCGAAGCCGTCGAGGTTCTTCAAAGCATTTATGAGGCTAAAAAACGAGCCGGAAGCGGCGAATAATGGCGGTCAAAGAGGTAAAATACGGCGGCAAAATTTACCGCATCAGCTACGAAACCGTAAATCCCGCACGCAAGGACGTCGCGCTATTTTTGCACGGTTGGGGCGCAAACAAAGAGATCATGAAAAAGGCTTTCGGCACGTATTTTAAGGACTTTCGGCACGTTTACGTCGATATGCCGGGCTTTGGCGCGAGCAGTATGCACGGCGCGCTAGCGACGAAAGACTACGCAAAAATCATAAAATCATTTTTAGATGAGCTTGGCGCAAGCCCTAAAATCATCTTCGGGCATAGCTTCGGTGGCAAGGTCGCAACCCTGCTAAATCCCGAATATCTCGCGCTTTTAAGCTCGGCCGGCATCGTAGCTAAAAAGCCGCTTTGGGTGCGATTTAAGATCGCTTTGTTTAAGTTTTTAAAGCTATTCGGGCTTGGGTTTTTATACAAATTTTTCGCCACAAAAGACGTAAAAGGCATGAGCAAAACGATGTACGAGACCCTAAAAAACGTCGTCGATGAGGACTTTAGCTCTAAATTTGCGGACTTTGGCGGCAAGGCGTTTATATTTTGGGGCGAGGAGGACAAAGCCACGCCTCTAAAAAGCGGCGAACGCGTAAGTCGCCTCGTCAAAAACAGCGAATTTCATGCGCTAAAGGGCGATCATTTTTTCTTTTTACTCCACGCGCGCTATATCGATGGCGTCGTGAATGCGGGGCTAAATTTGACGGATTTAGACGAAGAAAGCGGGATAGAGAGCGTGAAAATTTTAAGCCCGAAAAACCATGAAAATTTAAGCAAAAAAGCTTGGGACGCTGACGAAAACGGCGATATTAAAAACGCTACCGAGCAAAATTTGACGGAATTTGTCCAGGCGGTTTCGGAGCAAGAGGTCGTCACTAATACGAGCGTTAAAACTATTTCTCAAAATAGCCTCTTTGACGAGCAATCACAAAATGAAAGCCTTGCCGATAAAAACTCGCAACTTGACGATGTGAGTGACGAAAACGGTCAAATTTCTGCAAAAAATGTTTTTAAAGAAAATTTGTTTGACGGGCAAGAAATCGCGCAAAATCAATCGGAACTTAAAAGTAGCGTTTCAATCAGTGACGAGCAAAATCAAATTTTGCCAAAAGATGAGCAGGGTGATCAAAAAATCCCAAAAAAGCCGGTACAGCAAACGTTTGATTTAAGCTAGAGTGCAAATTTAGGATTTTGGATATCAGCGTTAAATTTATGCTGGTTTGGCAGACCTGCATCAAATTTACGAGCTAAATTTAAGCCCAAAATCTGTAAAATCTCGGCTGATAAATTTGCGTTTTACGGCGTAAAAAAAGCAGGGCGGATAAATTTGCTCTCAAATTTAACGGAAAAACTATCAAATTTACGTCAAGCACGCAAAAACAAACCTCAAAACGCTAAATTTGGCAAAAAGGGCGCAAACAAAAGCCCGCTTAAGCGAACCTAGGAGAAAAAATGAACGAAACCCTCATAAATATCGGCCTTGCCGCGACGCAGATTTTATTTACGTTTGTGCTCGGATTTTATCTTATCACCTGCCTTCAGTGGTTTTCCTACAAGTTTGAGCGCGTGCTGTTTCACTTCACCAGGCCGCTGTGGCACGTGTTTTTTCTCATCGTGCCGATCGTGCTTTTTTACGGGGCGGAGCGATTTTTCTGGATTTATTTTTACTTTGCGCTGGTACCAAGCCTCGCTCTTTGGCATAAAAAGCTCGATAAAAAGCTGGTTTTTACGCCGCGAGTCAAGCGATTTTTTGTTATCTTAGCGCTTGCGGTTATCGCTAGCTACGCTGTTTATCTAGCGACGCAGCACCGCGTAAATTTAGGCGTCGTCCTGCCGCTCGCGATCTCTTTTGCGCTTAGCTTTTTGCTGGAAAAGGCTAAATTTAAGGCTTACGAAAACAGCGCACGCAAAAAGCTAGCCTCGATGCCGGAGCTTAAAATCATCATGATAACGGCGAGTTTTGGCAAAACCAGCATCAAAAATTTCCTATTTGAGCTGCTTAAAAATGACTTCGTCTGCCGCAAAACCCCTCGCAGCGTAAACACGCTAGCAGGCCTCATCCAGGACGTAAACAACGAACTTGTCGCCGGCACGCAGATATACATCGCCGAGGCGGGCGCGCGCCTAAAAGGTGACATCGCGCAGATCGCGGAGTTTTTGAACCCGCAGATCGCAATCGTCGGCGAGATCGGTGCGCAACATATCGAGTACTTTAAAACGCTCGAAAATATCCGCGCCACAAAGCTTGAGGCTCTTAGCTCAAAGCGCCTAGAAAAGGCTTTCGTGCACAGCAGCACGCAGGCAAACGAGGGCGAAAAGATAGAAATTTACGATAAAGATCTAAGCGGCGTGGAGGCGAGCTTGGATGGGGTCAAATTTAAGCTTGGAGAGATGGAATTTTGCTCGCCGCTACTTGGTAAATTTAACGCCGCAAACCTAGCCGTCTGCGTAAAAACCGCGCTATATCTGGGGCTAGACGAGGCTAGGATCGCCTCCGCTCTTGCGCGTCTAAAAAACGTCGAGCACAGGCTCGAGCGTATCGATGCCGGCGGTAAAATCATCATCGACGACGGCTTTAACGGTAACTTTAACGGTATGAGCGCGAGCTACGAGCTAGTCGGTAGCTATGAGGGGCGCAAGGTGCTCGTGACGCCGGGCATCATGGAGAGCAGCGACGAGGAGAACGAAAAGCTAAGCAAAATCATCAACAAGACCTTTGACATCGTCATGCTGACAAGCTCGCTAAATGCCGTCGCGCTGCTAAAGCACCTAAGCAGACCAAAAGTCATAGTCATCAAGGACAAATCAAAAATACAAGAAGCACTAGCACAAAACACCAAAGCGGGCGATCTGATCCTTTTTTCAAACGACGCGCCGAGCTTTATGTAGCTGCGATTTTCGGCTAAATTCGGTACGCTAATTTTTACGTCAGGTATATATTTTTCTGCGCGATAAGCGCAAATATAAATTTAACCAATAGCAAATATTGCTCGCTGCTAAATCAGCTCTTTTTATAAATTTATCGTTTAAAGATACTTGCTCGGCCGCTACGCTGCAGATTAGACCGTAGGCACCTTGAGGAGCAGATTTTTACATAGCATAAATTTGCTCTCAGCTTATCCGCGCTACGTCGCAATAGTAAAATAAATAAAACAAAGACCAAATAAAAAGATTTTTAATATAAAATTTGCTCCAAAATCTCAAATTTTCACAAATTACATACGAAAAAATTTTATTAACTTTAGCCGGAATTTTACGGCGACCGACTCGCGAAAACTACAAGCTCGCGCCAAATCGCGCAAGAGTCCTTAAATTTATCTAAAATAGTGTAAAATCCACAAAAACAAAAAGGAAAGATATGAAAAAATTTATCGCCGCGCTTTTTTCGGCTCTGTTTTTGGCGAGTTTGCCGACTGCGCTAAACGCTGCCGATGCGCAAACGCAAGAAAAGCCGACGCTTCGCAAAATGATAGCCCAAATGATAATGGTCGGCTTCAACGGCTCTGATCCCAAAACCGCCAAAGAAGCCGTCTCAGAGGCCAAATATCAGCGTTTCGGCGGCGTGATGCTGCTTGGTAAAAACATCTCGGACAAAAAAAATCTCACGGCGCTAACAAGCGCATTTAAAGAGGCTCAAGAGGGCATTTTTATCGCTATCGACGAGGAGGGCGGACGGGTCACGAGATTTAAGGATAAAGAAGGTTTTGAGACCTTTATCTCGGCGCAAAAGGTGGCAAAAACGCTCGATCTGGGCGCTGCTGGCGAGCTTTACGGCAAGATGGCGCAGCAGCTAAAAGACGTCGGCGTAAACGTAAATTTTGCTCCCGTAGTCGACGTGCTAAATCCAAAATCCACCATCATCGGCTCGCGCGGCAGAGCTTTTAGTGCCGATATGGACGAGGTTTCGCTGTATGCGAGCGAGTTTATGAAGGCCTCGCAGGCTCGCGGCGTGATAGCTGCGATGAAGCACTTCCCTGGACACGGCAACGTCGAGGCCGACAGCCACACGGCCAAAGTCGTGATAGAAAATTTCGACTACGGCGAGCTCAAGCCGTATTTTGATGCGATTCGCAAAAACGAAGCTAAAATGATAATGGTCGGCCACATCTACCTCATGCAGCGCGACTCCGAGCTACCGGCCTCGCTCTCGCCCGCCGTTATCGACGGCTTGCTGCGCGGCGAGCTCAAATTTGACGGCGTAGTCATCAGCGACGACATGCTCATGGGCGGGCTAAAGGACTTTACGTTGCAAGAAAAGGTGATAAACTTTATCAACGCAGGCGGCGACGTGATGCTCTTTAGCGACTACAAGATAGACGGGCGCAGGACCGCGGAGCTCGTCACTCAGCTAGTCGTGGACGCGGTGGGCGCGAAACAGATACCAAAAGAGCGTATCGAGGAATCCTACGAGCGGATAATGAAACTAAAAAATAGCTTAAAATAGTCTGCTTGAAGGGCAAATTTGAGCTTTTGCGCGGAGTTTGTTTTGCGGCTAGTCGGCCCGCGCGGCAAATTTGCCTCTTTTTCTTGTTTTGTAAATTTGAGTTCAAATTTGACGGCATTTTAAATTTGAACTCAAATTTAACGCCCCAAATTTTATTTTAAAACCTCTC
>CAUQMF010000017.1:0-25147 GCA_963518965.1 uncultured Campylobacter sp. | reverse complement strand
CTCTTTGAGAGCTGCTAGTAGAGCACCATTCAAGCCCCCCCACCCCCTTTACAATAAAGTAAAAAAACAACCTTAGACGGTTGTTTTTTTACGCAAGGAAGCCAAACTCGCAATGTTAAATTTGATCAAGTCAAATTTAACACTTTAAAGGTGCAGGTCTCGGTGCGTCAAATTTACAAATTTACCGCCCTTTAAAACGACCGATTTATCAAAAAATCAGCCGAATTTAATTAATATTGCGAAATCGAAATAAAAATCAGGATAAAAAATGAACGAAAATTTGATAGCTTATGCTGCGGCGTATCTGCTAGGCGGTATCCCCTCGGGCGTGATTTTGGCTTATATCTTCGGTGGAGTGAATATCAGAAGCGAAGGTAGCGGCAGTATCGGCGCAACGAACGTCTTGCGCGTGCTAAAGCAAAAAGACCCCAAACTCGCTAAAAAGATCGCGATTTTAACCGTCGTTTGCGACGTTTTAAAGGGCGTTTTGCCGATACTGATCGCGAAATTTTTAGGCCTTGCTCCGGCGACGCTTTGGGCGATGGCGGTACTTTCGGTGCTCGGACACTGCTACTCGCCGTTTTTAAAGTTTGAAGGCGGAAAGGGCATAGCCACGGGTGCGGGCGTTTTGGCAGTATTTTTGCCTCTTGAGATCGTTACCGCGCTTGGGGTTTGGTTTGTCGTTGGTAAACTGCTTAAAATCTCATCGCTTGCCTCGCTAGCCGCGCTTGCGGCGTTTATCGTAGCGACTTTCGCGTTGCAGCCGCAGATTCCAGACATCGACTCCTATGCGCCGATATTTTTGATCGCGTTTTTGGTCGTTTACAAGCACCTGCCAAACATCAAACGCCTGATAACCGGGCAAGAAAAGCGCGTCATTTGACGACGATTATCAAAGATTACGAATTTAGCACGATCATCGGGCTGCTTGATTTTGAGCGCGTGACGCCGCAGAAGGTAAGGGTAAGCGCGGAATTTAAAAGCGGCGAATTTATAGACTACGTGGAAATGATAAATTTTATCGAGGAAATTTACGCGCGGGAGGAATTTGGCACCGTGGAGAGCTCGCTTGAAATTTGCGCAAAAAAGTTGAAGGAAAAATTTAGCTCGCTTAGCTTTTTAAAAATGGAAATTTTAAAAATCGAGATCGTCAAAAATGCTACGGTAGGCGCAAGGGCTGAGTTTAAATATTAAATTTTTTTTAAAGTATCTTGAAATTTCGCTTAATTTATGATACAATCGCGTCAAATTTCATAGAAGGAAAAAAATGAGAATTTTAATAGTTGAAGATGAGGTAACTCTAAACAAAACCATCGCCGAGGGCTTGCAAGAGTTTGGTTATCAAACTGACAGCTCGGAGAATTTCAAGGATGCCGAGTATTATATCGGTATTAGGAATTACGACTTGGTTTTAACCGACTGGATGCTACCTGACGGAGACGGCGTGGACCTAATCAACATAATAAAACATAAATCTCCGCGCACTGCCGTCGTCGTAATATCGGCAAAAGACGATAAAGAAAGCGAAGTAAAAGCCTTTAGAATCGGCGCGGATGATTACATCAAAAAGCCGTTTGATTTTGACGTCTTGGTCGCTAGGATCGAGGCTCGCTTGCGTTTTGGCGGTACTAATGTCATCAAAATAGACGACCTTATCATTGATCCGGACGAAGAAAAAATCACCTACCTAGGCCAAGATATCGAGCTAAAAGGCAAACCGTTTGAAGTACTAACTCACCTTGCGCGTCACAGCGATCAGATCGTTAGTAAAGAGCAGCTGCTAGATGCGATCTGGGAGGAGCCTGAGCTAGTAACTCCAAATGTCATCGAAGTAGCGATAAATCAAATCCGCCAAAAAATGGATAAGCCGCTAAACATCTCGACTATCGAGACGGTCAGAAGACGCGGGTATAGATTTTGCTTTCCCAAAAAAGCCTAAGACTTAGGTTTATAGCGCAATTAGCATCGGCTTCTACGATGCTAATTCTCATCATCTCCGTCCTTTTATATCAGTATATCAAGGTTACGATTTACGAAAATATCTCCCAATCGCTCGCTTACGAAGCTAAAATTTTATCTACGAGCGCGAATTTAGCCAGACTTAAAAACCCTTTCGAGTATTCCACGCTAAACGATAGCCCCACGCGCGTTAAGCTTGTAAAAGGCGAAACAAAAGCGCCTTATTTTATAACCGAGAGTCTGGGCAAAAAGAGCTATCTGACCCTGTTTTATCCCTATATGCAAGATGGTAGCATCGCGCTAACTAAAGAAACTACACAGCAAAGCAAGCTCATAAATCAAATTTTAATCGATATCATCGTCGTAAACGCCACTTCTATTTTGCTGGTGCTTTTTTATGCGCTATTTTTGTCGCGTATGCTACTAGTGCCGATTAAAATTTTAAGCAAAAAAATGACGAATTTAAACGAGAGATTTTTGCAGGCGATTAGCCTTGAGGAGCTACCGCCGGAGTTTAAGCCGCTAGGCAAAAGCTTAAACCGCCTAATCGAGCGCATTCAGACTTTCGTACTTTATCAAAAGGAGCTATTCGTCGGTGTCGCGCACGAGTTAAAAACACCGCTTGCGGTAATGAAAACAAAAAACGAAGTCACGCTAATAAAGCCGCGCGAGAGCGAAAAATATATAGAAACGCTCAAAAATAACAACGAAGCCATCGATCAGATGAATAAAATGATCGGATCTATTTTGGAGATCGGGCGGCAGGAGGGCGCACAGTTTGAGGAGGCCGTACCTACCGACGTCATCGAGTTTTTGAAGCAGTCGGCGAATAATTTTAAAATTTTAGCCCGCGGCGAAGGCAAGGATATAGCAACCCAGTTTGCGCCCTCTAGCCTAAAAATGACGCTTCAAACGACGCTTTTGACGCACGTTATCCAAAATTTCGTTCAAAATGCGATCAAATTTTCCCCCGCCGGCTCGGTCGTTACGCTACGATCTTTCTTAAACGACGGCGAGTTTATGATCGAGGTCGTAGACGAGGGCTGCGGCATCGACGAGAGCAAGGACCTTTTTGCGCCGTTTAAGCGTTTCGGCGATAAGGGCGGAGCGGGGCTTGGGCTATTTTTGGCCAAGGGCGCAGCTCAGGCTCTAGGCGGAACCGTATCTATCAAAAACCGTACGGACGGTCGTAGCGGCGCCGTCTCGAGCTTGCGGCTACCGATAAATAAAACAAACAAAGGCAGATAAATGGCAAAACGAACCGCCGTCATAGACTTAGGCTCAAATTCGATGCGAATGGTGATATTTGACAAAAGCTCGCGTTATGCTTTTAGCGTCGTGGGCGAGTTTAAGATGAAGGTGCGCCTTGGCGAGGGCGCTTACGAAAACGGCGGCGCGATCGGCGAGAGGTCTATGCAAAAGGCTTTTGAGGCTTTTAGCGAATTTAAAAATATCGCCAAGGCCTACAAATGCGCAAAAATCTTTGCTATGGGCACCTCGGCTCTGCGCGACGCTCCAAATGCGGGCGAGCTAATATCGCTCGTGCGCCGCGAGCTAGGACTAAATTTAAAGGTCGTTAGCGGCAAAGACGAGGCGGTTTACGGCGGCGTGGCGGCGCTAAATTTGCTTGAGCCGCTAGAGGAGTTCGTTACGCTTGATATCGGCGGAGGCTCTGCCGAGCTAGCGCTTGTTAGCGGCGGCAAGATAATAGACGCCGCGTCTTTAAATTTAGGCACGGTGCGGCTAAAGGAGCTATTTTTTGATAAAAAAAATCTAAGCGCCGCGCAGCCGTTTATCAAAGACGCTCTAAAAAGCTTGCCTAAAAATTTCAAAAGCAAAAACCTAGTCGCTATCGGCGGCAGCTTGCGCGCGATATCTTCAGCGATAATGTCGTCGCAAAACTACCCTCTAAAAACGGTGCATAATTTTGCTTATAAGCTGCAAAATCACAAGAATTTTATCGAGAGCATCTCACAAGCAAGCGTACTGGAGCTTGGAAAATTCGGCATAAAAAAAGATCGCTTCGATACGATTAGAGAGGGCGCGCTCATCTTTTTAAACGCGGCCGAGGCTTTAGGCGCGCAAAATATCTACACTAGCGGAGCGGGCTTTAGAGAGGGCGTATTTTTAAGCGATATCTTGCGTCCGACTCGCAAATTTCCGCCTAATTTTAACCCGAGCGTGAGGAGTTTGCAGGATAGGTTTTTACTCGGCGAGAATAAAACTATCGTAAAATACGCTAAAGATATTTTTGCCGCGCTAGAGCCGCTACATGAGCTTGGCGGGCGATACGAGAACGAGCTGGCCGTCGCGGCTAAGCTGCATGACGTGGCGCAGTGCTTGGGATTTTACGGCGAGCACGCTAGCTCGGCGTTTTTTGTGTTAAATGCGCTAAACTACGGCTTTTCGCATGCGCAAAAATGCCTCATAGCCGCAATCATCGCTCAAAACGGCAAAAAAAGCTCGAGCGAATTTGAGCGGTTTAAAGATCTGCTACCTAGCGAAAGCGTCGTGCGCTGGTTAAGCTTTATCCTAGCTTTAGCCAAAAACCTAGATGTAAACTGCGCGCACAAAAAGCTAGAGTTTGAGTTCATCAATCATACTTTGCAAATTTACGGCGCTAAGGAGCTGTTTATGGCGAAGGAAAATATCAAAAAGATGACTAAGCCGGATACTTTTGCGATCTGTTTTGCGTAAAATTTGAAGGAAGAATTTGATGAAATATGCGCTAAATTTCATCAAATTTTATAGGCGCCAGATGAATTTTAGTCTATACTCGCCTTATCTTTATATGCGTCCAGAGGTTGGCGGTTTTCGATGTAGGCGTTTAGCTTTTTTTGATTTTCTTCAAAAAAGCTCTGGAAGTCCTGCTCGCTAGTCATCTTTTCTTCGCCGAATTTATCTAAAAGTACGTTTGAGGCGCCCGTTAGCACTAGATAGCGTCTGTCAAGGTGCTGAAAAAGCACGACTTTATTGACGCCGTCAAGCGGTTTTTCGTAGATTATCTCCACTTCTTCGTCTTTTTTTACCTTTTCAAACCAGTCGTTTTTTTGCTTTGTTTTAAATGCGCTTTGCTTGTTTTTTAGTTTTGTTTTGACGAATAAAAGCGCGAGTAAAAGTAGCGCCAAAACGCCTAAAACGGAATAGTATCTATAATCGATCATATCGCTCATGCCCTGCGTCATAAAATTTACGTCGCCGCTTTGCGGGGCTAAATTTAAGCCAGGGCTTTGAGCTGACGCACTCAAATTTGAACCGTTTTGCTCGCCTGATAAATTTGACGCTTCGGTTATATTTTCTTTAGTTTCTTGCGAGGATATGGCGGTAGTGGCGGGCGAATTTATCGCAGCTTGGGGCGTTACTCGCACGCGCAGGCCAAACCCGTCGGTGGTCTTTGACGCGCTAACGGACACCTCGGCCGCACTCTTTATCACGAGGGCTAAATTTTGACCCCTAGGTTCAAACAAAAGCTCTTGCAGTATGTTTGAGTTTACGCTTTTTTCGATGCTCTGATCGTTTTGCAAGTCTTTAAAAAGTAGGGTTATCGCGCCGTCTTTGCGCTCTTGTAGGATAGTCCCGCTATAAGGCGCGTCAAAGCTAAGCATAATATCCACGCGGTCGCTACGCTCATAGACGTTATAAGTAGATAAATTTGAACCCCAAAGCGCGGCGAAAAACAGTAAAAGCGCGGCGAAAATCCTCATAACTGCTCTCGTTTAAAGTACTGGATGACGGATTTTGAGTCTAGGATTTCATTTATCCTGATGGCGAGGTTTTTTTCGTAAACCATAACTTCGCCCTTGCCGAAAATTCGGTTGTTTATAAAAAGCTCCACGCTCTCGCCGGCAGGCTTTTCTAGGTCGATTACAGAGCCTACTTCGAGCTTCAAGAGCTGCTTTACGCTAATAGTCGTGGTGCCAAGCTCTGAGATAAAATCCACGCCGATATCCATCAGCTCGTCGTAGCTTTTAAAAAGCCCGCCGCGCTCTTGCAACATCTCCTGAACCCCTTGGAGCGCCGTTTCTACGGCGGTTACTTCTTGTAGTTCTTCGCTCATTCTTTTTTATATCCTATTTGAAATGTTCTATTTTTGATCTTATAGACGCGTTTGTCGTCTAGTTTGACGTGAAAGCTCGTCCTGCCTAGATATTCGGGAGTGCCTAGTTTATAGGCGTTCGCTTCGCGTTCGTTGAGTAGATTTTTGGCGTAGCCGATTGCGAGATTGGCCACTTCTTTGCAGATATCGCTTAGCTCGTCTTCGGCTAGTTTATCGACGCCAAGAAGCACGCTAGCAAAGCGATTTAGCGTATCTTTTTTAAAATAAAGATAAAAGTGAAATTCCTCTTTGCCCTTAAAAATCGGCAAGCTCGAGCCGTAAAATTCACCCTCCGCACTCTTTGCTTTTTCTACCTTGTAACCAAGGGTATCCTCGCACAGGTGCTTGATCCCAAGCTCCGCAACGTCCATCATCGCGCCGTCCTTTAAACGAAATTTTTTGATTATACTTAAATTTAACGCAAACGCGGCTAAATTTAAAAAAGTTTATTGATTTGCTTTATCAGCTCTTCGCCCTCAAATTTGGCCGTGAGCTTGACTATCTCGGTGCCGATTATCGCGCCGTCGGCATAGGTTTTTACCTCGTCGGCGTCGTTTTTATTTTTCACGCCAAAGCCCACCGCGACAGGCAGATCGCTTCTTTTTTTTAGACCCTCTACGAGCGCTTTTAGCCTCTCCTCGCTGGCTCGCTGCGACCCGCTCACGCCGATAGCGCCGAGTGCATAGATAAAGCCTGAGCCGAATTTTAAAATTTTATCCGCGCGGTTTTGTGAGGTGACGCTGATTAGCGGGATGAGGTCAAGCTCAAATTTAGCGCACAGCGCCGCTACCTCCTCGCTCTCCTCAAACGGCAGATCGGGGATGATGAAGCCTGCGATACCGACCTCTTTTGAGCGGGCGATAAACCTCTCTACGCCGTAAGCAAACACGATGTTAAAATACACGAGAAAAACGACGGGTTTATTTATCTTGCCTTTGCACTCTTCTAGCATGGCAAATATCGCGCCTGTGTTTACGCCCTTTGCGGCGGTTTCAAAGCTAGCTTGCGCGATGAGCTTACCGTCTGCGAGCGGATCGGAGTAGGGGATACCAAGCTCTAGTAGATCCAGGCAGCTGCCGTCTAAATTTAATAAAAATTCCTTCGTCGCCTTGGCGCTAGGATATCCGGCCACGACATAGCCGATGTTTGCTTTTTTGCCCGCGAACGCGTCTTTTACCTTAGCCATAAATTTTTCCTTTCTCGTAGCTCATCACGGTGTTTATGTCTTTGTCGCCGCGTCCCGAGACGTTTACGACGATGACGCTTTTTTTCGTCAAATTCGGGCAGAGCTTTTCTAGATACGCTAACGCGTGCGAGCTCTCGATCGCAGGGATGATGCCCTCTAGGCGGCTGGTTAGATATAGCGCGTTTATGCACTCGTCGTCGGTGACGCCGTAGTAGGCGGCTCGTTTGCTCTCGTGCAGGTGCGCGTGCTCTGGACCCACTCCCGGATAGTCGAGTCCCGCCGAGATGCTATGCACCGGCTCGATCATGCCGTATTCGTCTTGTAAAACGATCGTTTTCATGCCGTGGATGATGCCTGCGCGACCCTTGGTTAGCGTTGCAGCGTGATACGGCGTGTGCGCGCCTAGACCTGCGGCTTCGACTCCGATCAAATTTACGTCTGCGTCGTCCAAAAACGCGCTAAAGATACCAATGGCGTTGCTACCGCCGCCGACGCAGGCGATGACGTAGTCCGGATGCACGCCATACTCTTTTAGCTGAGCCTTGGTCTCGCGGCCGATGATACTCTGGAAGTCGCGCACGATCCTAGGATAGGGGTGCGGGCCGACTGCCGAGCCGATGACGTAAAATGCGCTTTCTATCTCGTTTACCCACGCTTGGATAGCTGCGGTGGTGGCCTCTTTTAGGGTTTTTAGACCCTCTTCTACGCTCACGACTCTGGCGCCTAAAAGCTGCATGCGAAATGCGTTTAGCTGCTGACGCTCGACATCTGTCGCACCCATATACACGTCGCACTCAAGGCCGAGCAGTGCCGCTGCAGTCGCAGTCGCTACGCCGTGCTGACCCGCGCCCGTCTCGGCTAAGACCTTCTTTTTGCCCATTTTTTTGGCTAGAAGCGCTTGGGCTAGGGCGTTATTTATCTTATGCGCGCCCGTGTGGTTTAAATCCTCGCGTTTGAGGTAAATTTCATGCCCGTAGTGCTCGCTCAGGCGTTTTGCGTGATATAGCGGGCTAGGGCGTCCGACGTAGTTTTTTAGTAGGTCGTCTAGCTCGGCTTTAAATTCAGCCGTTTTTGCGATACTCTCGTACGCAGCCTCTAGCTCATCTAGCGCAAACATCACGGTTTCGGGCACGAACTGTCCGCCGAATTTGCCAAAATATGCTTTTTTATTCATCGGTATCCTTTAAATTTTCGTTCTATTTTAGCATTTTAAGTTTTTATTAGGCTTATTTGGGTGCGGTATGGCAGCGTTAGCCGGTAGGCTGGTAAAATGAGTAAATTTAAAACATGCCATATTTTATTTAGGCAAGGCGGTAAAGGCGTAAATTTGCCTTCGCCGCAAGCAAATTTACGCCTTTATCAGCTCCAAAATTTTCTTTATTTTTTCGGCCGATTTTATACCGTTTTCGTCCTCGACTTTTGAGTTTAGATCGAGCACTCGCGGGCTAAATTTAATCGCTTCGCGCGCGTTATGTTCGCCGATACCGCCCGCCATGCCGAAGTCAAATTTGACCCCCCGCAAAATTTCCCAATCAAAGCTGATGCCGTTACCGCCGGCGTTTTGCCCCTTGCAGTCAAAAAGCGGCATATCGCAAAGCGCTGTATCGACGGCGGGCAGCTCGTCTAGTACGCTATAAACGCGCCAAACCTCTAGCCCCATCGCCTTTAAATTTGCGTACAAATTTGAGCTAACCTCGCCGTGGATCTGCGCCGCGTCAAGCGGGACAAATTCGCAGATTTCCATTATCTCGCAGTCGCTTTGCCCCGCAAAAACTCCGACGCATTTTTTTCCCGCCCTGTGCGCGATGTCCGCTATCTCGCGCGCCGTTTGCACGCTTACTTGACGTTTGCTTTTAGCAAATATCACACCCAAAAAATCAACGTCCAAACTCGCCACGTCGCGCGCCTCCGCAGGCGTTTTGATACCGCAAATTTTAACCAGCGTCACGCTTCGCCTCGCACGTAGTCTTCAAAATAGCGATAAACTTTACCGCTTTTTATCGCGTCCAGGATGACCTCTTTGGCCTGCGCGGGGCTATCCGCGACGCCCGCTGTGTAGAGCGCAAACATCGCGTTTAGCACGACGACATCAAATTTCGGTCCGTCCAGCTCGCCTTTTAAAATTTGCTTTAAAATTTCGGCGTTTTGCTCAGGCGTGCCGCCCTCGATCTCGCTGTGAAATGCCCGTTTGAAGCCAAATTGCTCGGGCGTGATGCTATACTCGCTGATCTGTCCGCCTCGTAGCTCCACGACGCGCGTTTCGTCACACAAGCTGATCTCATCAAGCCCGTCCTCGCCGCGAACTACCAGTGCTCGCTCGCGTCCTAGTAGCTGCAGCGTCTCGGCGTAGAGGCGCAAAACTGGCTTATGATAGACGCCTACTAGCTGATTTTTGAGCGCCAAATTTGGATTTAGCAGCGGGCCTAACACGTTAAAAACCGTGCGGATACCCAGGCGTTGGCGCACTTCGCGTACCTCGCCAACTAACGGATGGAAAAAAGGCGCGTGGAAAAAGGCTAAATTTTTATCGTTTAACAGTTCGCGCTGCCCTAGGAGTGAATTTGAGCTCTCAACGCCCAAAATTTCCAGCACGTCCGAGCTGCCCGATTTGCTAGAAACGGCCTTATTGCCGTGCTTTGCAACCTTGACGCCAAGGCTCGCTAAGATAAACGCGACGGTGGTTGATATATTTATCGTCTTAAAGCCGTCGCCGCCCGTGCCGCAAAGATCGATCATCGGCGAGGGATCGCGGTAGGTCTGCGAGTATTTTAGGATGTTTTTGGCGAGGCTTGCTAGGCTTTGCGGATAGAGGCTTTTTTCGCTGATTAGCACCAAAAGTGCCGCTAGCTGCGTGATCTCGTACTCTTTGCTCGCGATGATTTCGCAAATTTGCTCAAAGTCGCGGTCATCCAGGCGCTCGTTTTCTTGAAGCTTGATTAGAAACGGCTTGAGCGGGCGGATTTTGGGCTCTTTGGCGACGTCTGCCGCAGGCGCGGCTTCGTAGTTGATGAAATTTTCGATGATTTTTTTGCCGTACTGCGTGAAGTAGCTCTCGGGGTGAAACTGGATGCCAAAAATCGGCCTGTCTCTCACGCTAAGCGCCATCACTACGCCGTCTTCGCTCACGGCCGTGCATTCTAAATTTGACGGTAGCTCGTCCACGTAAAGCGAGTGGTAGCGCATGACCTCAAATTCGTCCGGCAGTCCCGTAAATAGCGGCTCTTTGCGGCTAACTTTTATTAGCGAGGTTTTGCCGTGATATGGCTTTTCTAGGCGTTTGATCTTTGCGCCCTGCACGAGTCCGATCGCCTGATGTCCGAGGCAGATACCAAGGATCGGCGCGGCGATGTCGCTTCGCAAAATCTCTAAACAAATGCCGCTATCTTGCGGGTGTTTTGGGCCCGGGCTTAGCACGATTTTGCTCGGATTTAGCCTGCGGATTTCATCCAGCGTGATCTTGTCGTTGCGCACGCATCGCACTTCTTCAGAAGTTAGTTCGCGTAGATACTGCTCCACGTTGAATACGAAGCTGTCGTAGTTGTCGATCAATAAAATCATTTCTTTCCTTTTATACGGCTTGTCTTTTTGCTCTATACTTCGTTGCTTTTAAATTTGGCTCGGTCATTACCGATGAGGTAACTCCCGTCGCCAAATTTAAAAGCGCCTCGTCTAGAACAAAAATACTTCGCCTTATCGTTTTACGCTTAAATTTGAAGTCAAATTTGGCTAAATTTGCAAATTTTACCCACCGAGACCCGCATCTTGAAAATATCAAAATTTGAAAAACTTACTTTCTGTAAAACTGATTTTTTGGGAGAGGAAGGGGGTTCTACTTACGGTCTGCTTGCAGCTACAAACAAAGTGAAGTAGAGCGTCGCCTTCCTTTACTTCGCGCTTTGCGCTCGTAACTGTCGGAGACAGACCCTCTCCCAAGCCCTCTCTAACCCCACTGCACGTGAGAGGTTGCTGCACTACGTGCAGGTCAAATTTCCCTTGCGTTTTTCGCAAACACGTTTAGCACCGAGGCGCGTTTTTTGCAAATTTCTTTATATTCGTATTCCGGAACGCTATCTATCACTATGCCCGCTCCTGCTTGCACGAAAATTTCGGCGAAATTTCCCTTAAGCTCGCCGCTTTTTAAATTTGACTCGTTTGCGCCGTCAAGGTGCGGGTCGTGCCCGCCAGCATCAAATTTAGCGTCAAATTTGCGTGCAAATATCGCGCTTCTAATCAAAATCGCCATTTGCGCGTCGCCGTTAAAGTGGAAAAATCCTATGCCGCCGCCGTAGGCGTTGCGCTTATACGACTCAAGCTCGGCGATGATCTCCATGGCGCGGATCTTGGGCGTGCCGCTGAGCGTGCCTGCGGGGAAGATGCTACCGACTGCGTCAAATGCGTCTAGATCGTCCGACTTTGCGCCGTAGACGTCCGAGACTATGTGCATCACGCTCTCGTAGCGCACGATGCGCATGGCGTTTTTGACCGCGACGCTTTTTGGCTTGCTGACGCGGCCGATGTCGTTGCGAGCAAGGTCGATGAGCATTTTGTGCTCGGCTAGCTCTTTTTCGTCGCTTAGCAGTTCGCGCTCAAGCGCAGCGTCCTCTATCGCGTCCCTGCCGCGTCCGCGCGTGCCGGCGATAGGCGCGACGTAGATTTTGCCCTCTTTGATCTCGCAGACTAGCTCTGGACTAGAGCCAGCGACGTCGCCGCAAGGGGTCGGAAAGTGAAACATATAGGGACTCGGGTTTGCTTCACATAAGGCTCGGTAGAAGTCTAGGCTATCCATATCCGAGGCTAGTTTTAGCTGTTCGCTTAGCACGACTTGGAAGACGTCGCCGCTTTTTAGGTACTCTTTGGCGCGTTTCGCGATCTTTATAAAATGCTCTTTTTCGCCGTCTAAATCGGTTAAAATTTTATATTTGCTCTGCCGTTTTGCGCGGTCCTGGGCGGCTTTTATTTCGTTCTCCGCGCTAAATTTAACTAAAAAATCGTAATACCGCTCGCTATCGCCGTAAAAGCTGTAAATTTTGCTATTTTTATCAAAGTGCAGGTAGGCGCGGGCGTTGGCGTAGAAAAAGTCGGGGAAATCATACTGCGAGGCGTTAAATTCGGGGATTTTTTCAAAATATTTTATCCCGCCGTAGCCTAGCACCCCAAACAGTCCAGCAAAAGGGGCGTCAAATTTTTGAGCTTTAAAATAGCTCTTAAGCCCCGCAAAATCGGTTTGCTCGCTGCTGATATACTCGCAGTCGATACCGATGATGGTCTGCGTCGTGTCCTCGGCGAGGTAGGAGTTAGCAAATCTCTCGCGGATCTTTTCGTAATAAAAAACTGGGCTCAAAAGTAGCATAAAATATCCTTTAATGAGCGTTGATTATATAAAATTTAAGCTTAATTTTCATTTGACGGCGGCATCAAAAATCTCGCGTTCTAGCCTTTGCGCCGCGTCTAGGGCGGGGCAGTGCGAGGCGCCGTATCTGGCCGCGACGCTTTTTATATCCTCAAAGCTCACGACCGTTTTGCCCTCTATTTTTTGAAATAAAAACTTAAACGGAAGCTCTAGCGCTAGGCGCGGTTCGCATTCTATTAAAGGCGCAAGTACGCCGGGAGCGCCGAAGATTACCGTGACCGACGGCGTCAAATTTACGCCCGTTTGCGCGGCGAAAACGTGATGAGGCACTACGGCAAATTCGCTAACGTCTTTCATGTCAAGCAGTCTTTGAAATCTCTTGACCGCAGCTTCTAGCTCTAACTGGCTCTGGCCTGCCGTGACGCCGGCAAAGGCCAAATTTAACCCCGCAAAAATCATCAAAATCAATCTTTTCAATAACTTCCCTTTTTTAAATTTTAAAATTAATTTTACCCAAAAACGGCTAAAATCGGATTTTACTTTAAGGCGAGATTATGGAAATTTTATCGGTTGCGTCGTTCGGTTACGTTTGTTTGGGGCTATTTGTTGGCTTTTTGTCCGGATTTTTGGGCATCGGCGGCGGCGCGGCGGCCGTACCGATACTCGTATTTTTGGGCTTTGACGTCAAATACGCAATCGGCGTAAGCGTCCTTCAGATGATGTTTAGTTCGGTCTACGGCTCGCTTTTAAATCTCAAAAATAAGACCCTTGATCTAAAGCCCGCTTTGGTTCTGGGTAGCGGCGGCTTTTGTGGGGCGAGCGCGAGCGGCTTTATCGTAGCGAGCGTTCCGTCGAAATTTTTGCTTCTCACGCTTATTTGCATTCAAATTTTTAACGTTATTAAGCTATTTTTTAAAAATCCTGAACCAAAAGGTGCGCATAATCCATCCCTCGTACCGCTTTTTTTCGTAGGACTTTTTGTCGGCGCGGTAGCGATCAGCGTGGGTATCGGAGGCTCTGTTATCATCATGCCGGTTTTGATAAATTTCTTAAACTACGACATAAAAAAGGCGATCAGCACAGGACTGTTTTTTGTGATATTTTCGTCGATTTCGGGCTTTATCAGTCTAACTTTGCAAGGGCTCGTGCAGTACGAGGTCGGCGTTTTGGTCGGTATCGGCTCGCTTATAAGCGTGAGATTTGGCGTGGCTTTAGCGCAAAAGATCGACCGCGCTATCCAAAAAAGATGCCTGCTTGCGCTTATTTGCACGACGCTAATTATAATGATAAATAAGCTTTTTGCTTAAATTTAGTATTTGCGATAAATTTTGGTTTTGCTAAATTTTATCGCTTTAATAGCTGAAACTACTTTTGGCGAGTTTAGAAGCTTGCGTAAATTTAAAACAACGCGGTCAAATTTACGGGAAATGTAGGGGGGCAAATTTATCGCATTCGCCCCAAAAAAATCAGAAATTTTCTAAAAATCCGCCGTCGCTTAGTTTTAGCTCAAGGTCTTTTACGTAGTTTTCGGCCGCTTTTTGGTATTCGTTTTTGCTGGCGGTTTTTATCGTGCCGTTTTTGACGGCAAACTCCAGTTTACGCTCTTGTGCGAATTTCGCCGTTTGCTTTGCAATATTTTCGAGCGAGTTTTCTCCGTTAAACTTAAGCGCTATAAAGGCGTCAAACTGCGAAAAATTCGCGGGCACGTTTAGTTCGTCGGCGATTTTTATCACAGGCTCGTCTGCGGCGGAGAAATACTCAAAATATCCGCGCGCTCGCTCTTTTAGGCGGCTTTTGCCTGCTTCATAAGCGACTTTTGGGCGCTCGTAGGTCGTTAGCTTTGCGCAGTTTGCGGCTAAAATTTCCATAAAGCCAAAATAGGCCGATTTTACCGCGTTTTCATCGTCTTTTAAGAGCGCGGCGACGTCGGCGAAATTTACGCTTGCCGGATAAACGTCGGTAAATACCTGATAAAGCCAGTCGTACTGCGGCTTCATCGGAGCGCCGTTTATATTTACGTAGCCATCTTTTGCTCGGTCGAAATTTGCCGAGATATGCAGCTTGCAAAGCTCGTCTGCGCCGATATTTACGCTAAAGTCGTCTGAAACGAGGTCTTTGTGCGTTATCATGCTACGCCTAAAAACCCTGTTTGTTAAAAAATCAAGCATCTGTTCTTTTTCGATGCGTGAGCTAAAATTCGCGTCTATATACGCGTCAAATTCGTCTATGCCTAAATTTGACTGAAAAACGTCCTCCAGTCCGACCTCGGCGAGATAGGCAAGGCCGTTTTTATCAAGATCGGCCGCAAAATCCTTAAAATAAATAGGATCGTTAAAAACTTCCAGATACTCGTGCACTATATATGAGTTGCTAGCGGATAAGATATAGTCGATGTGAAATTTTAGACTTTCGTAATTTAAGAAAATTTGGCTTACGTTGCCGTCTTTTTGGCAAAATTTCGCGTACTCTCCAAGTACTTTTAAAAGCTCCCTTGCTTTGGCTACTTTTGCGGTCTCTCCTTTTACGTCTTTGGTGCCAAAGACTAAAAAATCCCTGATCGTATCCTTGATCTTCCAGCCCGGATAGACGTTGTAGCTCACGTAGGCCACGCCGTTTGGGCTCAAAAATCGCTTGATCGTTTTTAGGATTGCGTCCTTTACGGCGTCCGGTACCTAGCTATAAACGCCGTGGCAGACGATGTAGTCGAATTTTCCGTAAGCACTCACGTCTGTGTCCGTAAGATCGCAGATATCTTTTGCTATAAATTTTATATTATCCACTCGCATTTGCTCTGCTAGCTCTTTGGCTTTATTTATCTGCACCCCGCTTAGATCTATGCCAAGAGCCTTTGCCTGCGGATTTGCGATAGCAAAAGGAAATAAATTTCCGCCGTAGCTGCAGCCGATTTCTAGCACTTTAGCCGTTTTTGACGGCGGCGGCGTTAGCGACAAAAACGAAGCCAAAGCCTCAAGTCGTGCAGGAGAAGTCTCCGCGAAAGCACCCGAGACATAGGGAAGCTCGTCGTAGGATTTTTGGATATCGTTCATTTGCGCATCCTTTAAATTTATAGAAATTTTATAGCGATGATAATACAATATACCCCGTTAAATCCAAGTAAATTTAGGCAAAAAATGAACGACACTATAAAAATCACGGGCGCGCGCGAGCACAACCTAAAAAATTTAAATCTTGAAATCCCGAAAAACAAGCTCGTAGTTTTCACCGGACTTAGCGGCAGCGGCAAGAGCACGCTAGCCTTTGATACGCTTTACGCCGAGGGACAGCGCAGGTATATGGAGAGCCTCAGCAGCTACGCTAGGCAGTTTCTAGACCGCGTAGGCAAGCCCGACGTCGATAAGATCGAGGGTCTCACCCCCGCCATCGCGATAGATCAAAAAACTACGTCCAAAAACCCGCGTTCGACCGTGGGCACGATAACGGAAATTTACGACTATCTGCGCCTGCTATACGCAAGGGTCGGCATCCAACACTGCCACAAGTGCGGCAAACCGATCTCTAAAATGTCGGCTAGCGACATCATAAACGAGATCCAAAAGCTCCCCCAGGGCGCTAAAGTCGTCATCTATGCTCCGCTCGTGCGCGAAAAAAAGGGCACGTGGGCGGATTTGATCGAAAATTTACGCGGCAAAGGCTACGTGCGCGCCCAGATAGACGGCGTGCAGGTACGCCTAGACGAGGAGATCGAGCTGGCTAAAACCAAAAAACACACAATAAAGCTCATCGTAGACCGCATCGTGATAGACGCGGATAATGCGCAGCGCCTAGCTCAAGACGTGGAAAAAGCGCTGAATGAAAGCTACGGTGAGGTCGAGATCGAGATCGCAAATACCGAAGAGCTCGGGCTAAAGGAGAGTTTCATCCACTACAGCGAGCACTCGGCGTGCTTTGATTGTAAAATTTCATTTACGCCGCTTGAGCCGCTTAGCTTTAGCTTCAACTCTCCAAAAGGCGCGTGCGAGAGGTGCGACGGCCTCGGTATCAGATATAGCCTGGATCTAACCAAAGTGATCGACGAAGAAAAAAGCATCGAAGGTGGCGCGATAAAGCTGCTTTACGGCTACAACATGAGCTATTATTATAAATTTTTGCTAGCTTTTTGCGAGCAAAACGGCATCGACGTCAAGCTCCCCTACTGCGAGCTTAGCGAGGACGAGAAGCGCCTCGTGCTCTACGGCAACGTAAAAGAGGTCGAGTTTTTCTGGAAGAAAAACAAGCTGCTGCGCAAATTTGAAGGCGCGCTAAAAATCACTCACGGACTGCTAAAAGACTACAAGGACTTTGACGAATATATGAGCGAAAAAGTCTGCGACGACTGCGGCGGACACAGGCTAAAGCCTCAAAGCCTAGCCGTCAAGGTCGCTGGGCGCGGGATCGGCGAAATTTTAGATATGAGTATCGAAAACTGCACCGCGTTTTTTTCGGACGAGTCAAATTTTAGCTATCTTAGCGAATACGATAAAACGATCGCAAAGCCGATATTTAAGGAGATAAACGAGAGGCTGTTTTTCCTCTACGACGTGGGGCTTGGCTATCTCTCGCTCGGACGCGACGCGCGTACGATTAGCGGCGGCGAAGCGCAGCGTATCAGGATCGCTAGCCAGATCGGATCTGGCCTTAGCGGCGTGATGTACGTGCTAGACGAGCCTAGTATCGGCCTGCACGAGCGCGATACGCTAAAGCTCATCAAAACCCTGCGAAATTTGCAAGCAAAAGGCAACTCGGTTATCGTCGTCGAGCACGATAAAAAGACTATCGAAGAAGCCGACTACGTCGTGGATATCGGGCCTGGAGCGGGGAAATTCGGCGGGCAGATAGTTTTTGCCGGCGACGTGAAAAGCCTGCTAGGCTCAAGTACGCAAACGGCGCTTTACATAAACGGCGAAAAGGAAATCGACTACCGAAAAGACCGAAAAATCGACACTTGGCTTGAAATCTCAAACGTAAATATCAACAACATATCAAATTTAAGCGCTCGCTTTCCGCTGCGAAATTTAGTCGGTATCACGGGAGTTTCTGGCTCTGGTAAAAGCTCGCTCGTGCTGCAAACCCTGCTGCCTGAAGCCCAGGAGCAGCTAAACCGCGCCAAAAAGGTAAAAAAGGTCGCGGGAGTAAATTTGAGCGGACTAGAAAATCTCGACAAAGTGATCTATCTCGATCAAAGCCCGATCGGCCGCACTCCGCGCAGTAATCCTGCCACCTACACGGGCGTGATGGACGAGATCAGAGGGCTTTTTGCGCAGACTAAGGAAGCCAAACTGCGCGGATACAAGATCGGCAGGTTTAGCTTCAACGTCAAGGGCGGACGCTGCGAAAAGTGCCAAGGCGAGGGCGAGATCACGATCGAGATGCACTTTTTGCCCGACGTAAACGTCGTCTGCGACTCGTGCGGCGGCACCCGCTACAACGCGCAGACGCTAGAAATCCTCTACAAAGGCAAAAGTATCGCCGACGTGCTAAATATGAGTATCGACGAGGCGGTGGAGTTTTTTAAATCTGTGCCTAAAATCGCTAGCAAGCTAACGACGCTACAAGACGTGGGCCTAGGCTACATCACGCTGGGGCAAAACGCCGTGACGCTAAGCGGTGGCGAGGCGCAGCGCGTAAAGCTGGCAAAGGAGCTTAGCCGCTCGGACACGGGAAATACGCTCTATATCCTCGACGAGCCGACTACGGGGCTGCATTTTGCCGACGTCGATAGGCTCGTGCGCGTGCTGCACCACCTGGTCGATCTTGGCAACTCGGTCTTTGTCATCGAGCACAACATGGACGTCATCAAAAACTGCGACTACATCGTAGATATGGGGCCTGAGGGCGGCGCAAAAGGCGGTAAAATCATCGCCGAGGGCAGTGTAAAAGAGGTCGCTAAAAATCACGCAAAAACGGGTAGCTATACGGGTAAATTTTTAGCCGAGGAGCTGGAAAATATGAAAAATGCGGCAAAAAAGGCGAAGAAAAAATAGATGACGGCGGGGCAAATTTGCGCGCAGAAGCTAGAAGAGATATTTTCAAAAGGCCGTTTAGACGGCTATAAAAACGCAAGAGAACACAGAGAAAATTTCTTACTCATAGGAAAAATCGGCGCTAAAATCGGCGTTTTGGAAGTGGCGATTAGAAACAGGACGGCTAGGGTTTTAGGTATAACGGACGATAAATTTATATCGTCCAAAACGCTTGGCTACTGGGAGCGCAACATTGAAACGTACAAAATCCATAATCAAATTTTAAATTTACGTGCGATGGATTTTCGCAAATACTCTAAATTTAACAAAAAAGATAAGCTCCTAAACTATCAAAAAGTAAGCTTTGCCTACACGCTTTTTAGATTGATTAGAAACCGTGCGTTTCATTTTGAAAATCTTTATAAAATCAACGCCGACGGCACGCTGAGGCTAACGAAAATAAACGGTAAAAATATAATCAGTATAATGCCTGAACACATAGAGGATTTCATTGATGATTTGATTTTTTATTTTGACGAGGATTTGGTGGGATATTTAGAAAATGGCGGCTAATAAGCGCCGCCTCGAATCGCAACGAAGCGATTATAAGCCAAAATCGCTAAAATAAAACTTAAATTTACTGGCTTTAAAGGGGGCGTAAATTTACGCGGTCAAATTTGAGTATTTGCGGCGAGGTGCGTCTATTTTGGCGGCTAAATTTAATGAAAGGCAAAAATGAGGCTTTGGACGATAGGTTTTAAATATCTCGACGCAAAGGGGCTAGTCGCACTTTGGCGCGAGGCGCTGCTAGCTAAAAACGTGCTGGCGGGACTTACCAAGGGCTACAAAAATCACCCGCAGCTTGACCGCTTTTATGCGCACGAAAACGCGCGTGAAGCGATAAACGCGTATCTGGCAGGAGTTTACGCGCGGGCCTGCGCTCGCGGGTATAAGTTCGACGCGGTAAAAGTTGGCAAATTTGACGAGCAAAATTTAGCCAAAATAGCCGTCTCTCGCGGGCAGATAGAGTATGAATTCGCCTTTTTGCAAGAGAAGCTAAAATCGCGCGACGTCAAGGCTTACGAGCGAAATTTGAGCGTAAAAAATATAGAAATCGCCAGCATTTTTAAAGAGGTCGAGGGCGGAATCGATCCGTGGGAAAAGGTAAAATAGCCTAAATTTAGGTAAAATTAAGATTTCAATCCAAAAAAGGGAGTATATTGCAAAATCATAAATTACAAAATCAAGGCGAGTTTCAGCGTAAAATAAACTCAAGGCATCTTTTTATGATAGCTCTTGGCGGCGTCATAGGCACCGGGCTATTTTTGAGCTCTGGTTACACGATATCTCAAGCTGGGCCGCTTGGGGCGGTGGTTAGTTATTTGGTTGGCGCTGTTGTCGTATATTTAGTCATGCTCTCTTCGGGTGAGCTTGCTACGGCGATGCCGGTTACCGGCTCATTTGGTGCTTATGCGACCAAATTTATCTCTCCGGCTACAGGATTTACCGTGACTTGGCTTTACTGGCTGTGTTGGACCGTTGCGCTGGGGACGGAGTTTTTAGGGGCTGCTATTTTGATGCAAAGGTGGTTTCCGGACGTTCCGGCTTGGGCATTTGCGACATTTTTTGCAACGCTTATTTTTGGTATAAATATGCTTCACGTAAGAGCTTTTGGAGAAACCGAATTTTTCTTTGCCGGCATCAAAGTAATGGCAATTATCGTATTTATAGTGCTTGGACTCGGGGCTATATTTGGCATAGTTTCGTTTGGCGAGTCGAATTCGGCTCCGCTTTTTACAAATTTAACTGCAAATGGAGCATTTCCTAACGGCTTTCTGGCTGTTGCGACCGTAATGCTAGCCGTAAATTACGCATTTTCAGGTACAGAATTAATCGGCATAGCAGCAGGCGAAAAGGCTGAACCCGAGAAAAATATACCACGTGCGATAAATACTACAATTTTAAGGCTTGTTATATTTTTTGTGCTTACTATTATCGTGTTAGCTTCGCTACTCCCGATGAACGAAGCGGGCGTACTAGAAGCGCCTTTCGTCGTAGTTTTTGACAAAATGGGCATACCTTACGCAGCTGATATTATGAATTTTGTTATTTTGACTGCTATTCTTTCTGCTGGAAATTCTGGGCTTTATGCTAGCTCAAGAATGCTTTGGTCGCTTAGCAATGAAGGGCAAATTGGCGCTTGGGTGGCTAAAATTGACGATAGAGGCGTGCCGGTTAGGGCATTAGTACTATCTATGCTTGGCGCTATTGGAGCGCTGTTTGCTAGCAAATATGCTGAGGATTCGGTATTTTTAGCTCTTGTTTCTATAGCCGGATTTGCGGTTGTTGGCGTATGGCTTTCAATTCCATTTGCACATATAAATTTTAGAAAAGAGTGGATAAAAAGCGGAAAAAGCGTAGATGATTTAAAATTTAAAGCGCCTTTTTCTCCGATTTTACCGTGCATTACGATCGCTCTTTTGATAATATCGATAATTGGCATAGCTTACGATGCCGAACAGCGTCCAGGCCTTTATTTTGGGCTTCCATTTGTTATTTTTTGCTATGTTTATTATTATATAAGGTATAAAAAGATATGAATAAATTTAAAAATTTGCTAGCTAAAAAAGATATGGTGGTGCTTGATGGAGCGCTAGCTACGCAGCTTGAAGCTATGGGACTTGATATCAGTGGCAAGCTCTGGTCGGCCAAGCATATTGCGCAAAATCCAAGCGCCATCAAGCAAATACATAGAAACTACCTAAGCGCCGGTAGCGACGTCATCACGACGGCTAGCTATCAAGCAACCATCCCGGGACTCGTGCAGGCTGGATTTAGCGAGGCGCAGGCCTACGAGTTAATAGTAAAAACGAGCCTAATTGCGCGCGAAGCGGTGGATGAGTTTATGCGAGAAAGCGGCGCTGCGCGTACTCCTTTGGTTGCCGCTAGTATCGGACCTTACGGCGCATATCTGTCGGACGGTAGCGAATACAGAGGCGATTACAATCTTAGCGCGGACGAATTTAAGGCGTTTCACGAGCCTAGAATTAGAGCCGTTTTGGATGGCGGGGCGGACCTGCTGGCGATCGAGACGATGCCTAGCTTTAACGAAACGAAGGCTATTTGCGGGCTTCTTGAACAAAAGTTTTCAGAAATTTGCTGCTGGATAAGTTTTACGGCAAGAAACGAGCGCGAAATTTCAGACGGCACGAGCCTAAATGAGTTGGTTGAAGTCCTGGAAAATTCGCCAAACGTCATAGCTTACGGCTTTAATTGCATAAATGAACACCTTGTTGGCGGATTGCTTGAAAATTTAAAGCTAGCAGGCGCGACTAAGCCGCTAGTCATCTATCCAAATGCGGGTGCGGTATATGATGCTAAAACTCAAAAATGGAGCGATAAGCCCGATGAAAACGAGCTTTTAAAATATATAAGTAAATGGCGTAAGCTCGGAGTTAAGCTGATAGGAGGATGTTGCCAAACGACGCCAAATTTTATAGCCGCTTTGAATAAAAGCTTAAATTCTTGAATATAAAAACTTTAACGACTGCCGAATTTGCACGCAAAAGTATGCAAAATCGGCGAGCTAAATTTACTCCGCTTTCATCTGCTCGGCGGCAGGCACTTTGGGTAGTCCCGGCATCAGCATCGTCGATCCGCTGACCGCCACGATAAAGCCAGCTCCGCCGCGGATCTCAAGCGCGCTAACCTCGAAGCTAAAGCCCTTCGGTCGTCCTAGTAGCTTAGCGTCCGAGCTAAAGCTATACTGCGTTTTTGCGACGCAAACGGGCAAGCCGTCAAAGCCTAGACGCGAAATCTCGGCCAAGTCCTCTTGCGCACGCGGGCTAAAGACGACATCTTTGGCGCCGTAAATTTTAGTCGCGATCTTTTCGATCTTGGTTTTTACGGAGTCGCTTGCATCGTAGGTGAAGTTTATCTCGCGAGCCGGTTTTTCGCAGATTTGCGTGACTTTTTTAGCCAGATCCTCTGTGCCCGCGCTTCCTTTTAAAAAGCCCTCGCACACGCTAAACTCAGCCCCCGACTCCTCGCAAAGAGCGCGCACGTGGGCGATCTCGTCGTCCGTGTCCGAGGAGAATTTATTGAGCGCGACGATGACGTTTTGGTTGAAATTTTTGAGATTTTCTATGTGGGCTTTTAGGTTTTCGCCGCCTAGCTTTAGCGCTTCTAAATTTGGCTGAGAGATACCGTCTTTATCGCATCCGCCGTTATATTTTAGCGAGCGGATGGTGCTTACTAGCACGACGCATTTTGGAGCGAGTCCCGCGGTGCGGCACTTGATATCGAGGAACTTTTGCGCTCCAAGCTCTGCGCCAAAACCCGCCTCTGTCACGACGTAGCCCGCTAAATTTAGCGCCGTTTTGGTCGCGATCACGCTGTTGCAGCCGTGCGCGATATTTGCGAACGGTCCGCCGTGGATGAGTACGGGCGTGCCCTCTAGAGTTTGCACGAGGTTTGGTTTTATCGCCTCTTTTAGCAGTACGCAGACGGCACCCGAACAGTTTAGGGATTTTGCGCGCACGAGGCCGCCCTCTTTATCGTAGGCGACGACTATATTTTCGACGCGCTCTTTTAGATTTTTTAGGTCGGTTGCGAGGCATAGGATCGCCATTATTTCGCTAGCGGCGGTGATGACAAATCCATCTTTTCGCGTAAATTTATTGCTCTTTTCAAGGCCGATTTCGATCTCTCTTAGCGAGCGGTCGTTCATATCCATACAGCGTTTGAAAACGACGCGCGCAGGGTCGATATTTAGGGCGTTGCCGTGGTGGATGTGATTGTCCAGCATCGCCGCGATGAGGTTATTTGCCGAGGTGATAGCGTGAAAGTCGCCATTAAAGTGCAGGTTGATATCCTCGCTCGGCGTCACCTGCGAGTAGCCGCCGCCCGTCGCTCCGCCCTTTATACCGAAAACAGGCCCCAAGCTCGGCTCTCTAAGTGCGGCGCACACGCGTTTGCCGATACGCGCTAAGCCGTCAGATAGCCCGACGGTCACGGTCGTTTTGCCCTCGCCGTAGGGCGTCGGGTTGGTCGCGGTAACTAGGATGAGGTTTGCGCCCGTCGCACTGCCTAGTCGCGGCTCGATCTTGGCTTTTAGCTTGCCGAAGGTGTCTAGCGCCTCCTCGCCTAGCCCCAGTTTTGCGCCGATTTTTACGATATTTTGCGGCTTTGCGCTCGCTTCTATTTCTCTGTCGCTTAGCATCGTCTTTCCTTAAAAATTTGATTTAAAATGATTTTGTAATTTTACCTCGCAAATGCGAAAAGTCTCATTAAATTTTAGCCGCCGGCAATCAAATTTGGGCTAAATTTGAAACTAAATTTGACAAAGGATCGTGATGAAGGCGCTAAACGTTTTGCTTTACGAGGGATTTACTACGATGGACGCGCTGGGGCCTGCCGAGGCGCTATCTAGGGCGTTGGAAGGCGAGCAAAAATGCTACGAGATAGAGTATTTTTCGGTTGCGGGAGGGCTTGTGGGTAGCAGTACGAGCGCTAAAATTTGGACGCGAAAGCTAGATGAGATGGCTAAATTTGACGTTTTGATAGTGCCGGGCGGCTTTGCGGCTAGGGAGCTTGCGTATGATGGCGAGTTTATCGCTATTTTGGGCGAGCTGGCGCGCAGACACGAGTATGTGATCGCAGTGTGCACAGGCTCGGTTTTGCTAGCTAAAACAGGGTTTTTGGGCGGCATGGAGGCCACGAGTAACAAGCTATCTTGGCAGTGGGTGACCTTGGAGGCCCTGAATGTGCGCTGGATACGTGCGGCCGGGCGGTGCGTTAGCGGGAAATTTTACACCGGCTCGGGCGTGAGCCCGGGTATCGACGCGGCTCTGGGTTTTACCTGGGATATGCACGGTCAGGACGAGGCGCAGCGTATCGTTCGGACGATGGAGTATGTGTGGAATAGCGACAAAAACGCGGATCTGTTTTAAATTTTAGTTTGCGGCGGCTGTTTAAATTTGAGCGCTAAATTTAAGCCGAGTCAAATTCCTGGGTACCGTGCCTAAAAGATGCGTGAAAAACGATTTTACAAAATCAGCCGTTCAAAAGCACGGGTATAAAAAGTGTAAATTTAGTCTGATAGTCGGAAGATTTCTGATTTATGGCTAAAAACAAGTAAATAATCCAAAACAATGCAAATTTTACTGCCAAAAATCGCAAATTTTATAAATTCAGCGGTTTTGGGCGACAGATTTATCGTTGTTTAGAGCGTTTTAAGCTTTTCGCGCACCAAGGCAACGTAAATCATCGCTAGCGTCGTCGCAAACCAAATAACATACGGCAGACAAAAACAAAAGGCTTTTCGTAGTAGTCGTATTGCACGCCGACGTTGCGGCTGATGTAGAGGTAAAAGCCGCCTACGATGATGATGTAAAACGCGATAGCGACGGCGTCGCAGATGCGAACTAGCTTGCTGGTCGGATGTTTTTGTTTAGATACGGTCTCGTGATTATGGCTCATCTTTTCTCCTTTATTTTTGGGAAATGTTATCATAATATGTAAAGCCTCTTGATGATTTGAGTCAGATGGGGTCGCAATTTCAGCGGATTTTCTGGGGGGGGGGGGGCGTCGGCGGG
>CAUQMF010000016.1:0-26393 GCA_963518965.1 uncultured Campylobacter sp. | reverse complement strand
CTCTCTTCGCTGCCGTGGTTTACCCAATAAAATCTAATCTCTTTACCTTTTAACCCATAGTATAAATTATCCTCAGTCAAATTTAACGGCATATCGAAAAACTGACGGGCGCTTAACGCGTTGCCGTCTTTTATCTTTTTTAGCCTCATACCGTGCAGTAGCTCTCTTTGCGTTGCCGCTTTTAGTTTTCCGCTCGTTTCTATGCCGCGCGCTTTTAGTTCGTTTATCGCTCTCGGGCTTAGCGTGGCTAGGGTTAGCGGCTCTTTTAGCGGCGGTCTGTATCCTGCTTTCGTAAAATCCACGTCCGCAAACATAGCTTTTAATTTATCGCTCGCTCTAGTTCTAGCGCCCAAGCTGCTTAAATCGCTTAAATTTACGCTTCGCCCCTGCTGCGTTATTAAATCCCGCATAGTGATTTTGCCTTGCATAAACAGCTCTGCCCTGCCTTTGCCTAGCGTCTTTTCTATCGTTTCGGGGCTTTGGGTTTTTAGCCAGTCGTTAAACGTCATATCCTGCGGCACGTAGCCGCTCATAGACGACCTCGTGCGGTCATTTGCGCCGTCCATTCCCTCGATGCCTAGCTCGTCCCAGCTTTTGGTTACGGGTATTATGACGCTACGGCAATTAAAATGAGTATTTACGCGTGGTTTGCGAAACGGGAATTCGTGTCCGATGGGCTTGTAGTCTTTATCCCATATTAGCCCGTCGTAGGCACGGCATAGCTCGGACGTGCGAGTATCTAGCGTGGCTTGATATTTGTAACATTTTATTACGCCCGCGTTTGCTTCAAAAAAGACTTGACGGATCTCGCTTACTATCGCACCCTACCAAAAATATCAAAACGGCGTGCAAATTTAACGAGCTAAATCAAACACCTCAAATTTCTAAGACTTCAGGCTCTCCAAACAGTCGCTTAGCTTCTTTTAAAACCGCTTGATTTTTTGCAGCCTTAGGATCGGCTTGGGTTTTTGTAGCCAAATTTGGCGTAGGATTTTGAGCGTTCAAATTTGCCTCGTTTGAGGACGAGTCGTCAAAATTAGCTTCGCTTTGAAACTCTTCGCCGCTTAAATTTGCCGTATCTAAATTTTGCCTTACAGCCGCGTTTACAGGCTCGTTCGCGTCTTGTTCGAATGGTGCGGCGGTACCCTCATAGTCCGCCGCCTCGCTAAACATCTCGCTCACATCGTCCAGATCAAACGGCGGCTCGCCGAAGTTTGCCATTTGCGGCGCGTGGTTTTGGTTAAATTTAGCGGTAGCGCTTGGTTTTTGCTCCGTTTTTGCGGCATTTTGACTCTCTAGCCGCTTTAGTTCGTCGTCTAAAAACGTCAGATCCGCCCCCGCTATGGCGCCGTCATCGGTCTTAAATTTCAGCGAATACGCCTCATGAAAATCGTGCGTGTCGTCGCGCATACTCTCAAAATCGGGCGCGAATTTAGGCCCTATCAGCTGATTTAAACCAGCCTGCGTTTGTGAGTTTTGCGTCAAATTTTCCGCGTTTTCGTTTAAATTTAAGGTCTCGGTTTCGTCGCGTAACGAGTCGCTATTTGTTTGCGCGCTCGGAGCTGAGTCGCTTGCCGCTTGCAAAATATCCGATTGCGTTTGCGGCGTCAAATTTTCCGCCTGCTCGTTCTGCTCGCCGCTTTTAAATTCGGCGCCCAAATTTTGCTCCGAGGGTATAGTCGCCCCTTTATCGCTATCGCCTGCAAACAAATTTCCAGTCAAATTTGAGGGCTCTTGCGCTTGGTCGTTTTCGCTTAAATTTTCTTGCGCGCCGTCCGAGTAAAATTTGGAGCCAGCCTGGTTTGACGTCGCCTCATCGGCCTCGGATTTCGCCGCACCGCCGCGCTCGTCATCCAAATTTGCCGCACCCTTTTGCTCTTGCGCCCCTATTTCTGGGCTTTGCCTGGGAGTTATCTTTATCTTTGCGCTCTCGCCAAAAAGACTGCGCAAGATCTGCAAAATCACCTTTGAACCCTCGCGAAGCCGCCTCTGATCGTCGCCGGCCGCGCTTGAGGCCAGACTCATACAGCCGCCCGAAAAGTCCAAAAACTCGATACAGTTTTTAAAGCACTCGCCAAGATCAAAGCTGCGGTCGTAAATTTTGGCCAAAAACGCCTCGTAAGCGGGATTTGGAGTTTTCGCGGTGTGGGTTTGACTGCCTGGCTCCTGCGGCGCCTGTGCGCTCAAATTTGCCGAGCTATCCAAGGCCTGTGCGCTCAAATTTCGCACCTCAGTCGCGCCGTTTTGCGCAGCGGGCTTAACCGCATTTGCACCCGTCAAATTTGACCCGTCCGCACAGGCCGAAATTTGACCCGTCCGCACAGGAGCATTAAACTTAGCCGTTTCGCCTCGACCGCCCGTGAAATTTGACGCCGCACGAGAAGCGCTAAAATCAGCCGCGCGCGCCTGCGAATCCGCAAATTTTTCCCTCGCGTCCACGGCTATCATCTCGTCGATCGATTTTAGATTTATCGCCTCGATCATCATAAAAAGCATCACGCCAAGCACGAAACCGCCGTCGCTGCTGACGCTTAGCATCGAGCGCGCCTGCGAGAGGATCCTAAAAAATCTCTCATACAAAAGCAGCGAGTATTTAGGGCTTTGCGCAAGAAAATTCGCCTTGAGATTTGCCGTTATTTCGTCTATCACCATCTCGGCGTCGTAGCTCTCCAGCTGCGCTACCGCCGCGCTTACGGCCGATTTGTCGCCGCTCATTACAAGAGATAAAATCTCCTCTATACGCTGCGGATCAAGCAGCCCTAGCATCTGCGCGACGGCGCTTTGCGTGAGCTCGCCCTTGGCGTAGATGATGGCCTGATCTAGCAGCGTGAGAGTGTCGCGCAGCGAGCCCGCGCCGCTGCGAGCGAGGATCTCGAGGGCCTCTTTTTCGTGCGGGACGTTTTCGCGGTTTAGTATAAAGTCAAGATGCGCAACGACGTCCGGGCGCGAGATCTGGCGAAATCTAAAATGCTGCGTGCGCGATAGTACGGTGGCCGGGAGCTTGAGCGGATCGGTCGTAGCCAGGATAAATTTGACGTAGGGCGGCGGCTCCTCGAGCGTCTTTAGCAGCGCGTTAAACGCGGGCGTGGAAAGCATATGCACCTCGTCGATGATAAAAATCTTAAAGCGCGCGATCGCCGGAGCGTACTTGGTCTGCTCGATGAGCCCCTTTATATCGTCGATACCGCGGTGGCTGGCCGCGTCCATCTCGATGATATCGATGTGGCGGCCTTCGTTTGCGGCGATGCAGTTGGCGCACTGCTCGCAGGGCCGGCTAGTCGGGCCGCGATCGCAAACTAGCGCCTTTGAAAAAATCCTAGCGCTCGATGTCTTGCCGCTGCCGCGAAGCCCCGAAAAAAGGTAGGCGTGAGTGAGGCGGTTCTCGTCCAGAGCATGCGTGAGGCTGGTGCTGACGGCCTCCTGTCCTACGAGTTCGCTAAAATTTCGCGGTCTATATCTAAGCGCTAATGCTTGTAACACGGATTTTTCCTTAAATTTAAAATTAAGATATTCTACTTTTTTTTGGATAAAAATTTAATATATCATGACTCGGCGCGGCGCAAGGCGGGATAAATTTCGGCTAGGAAATTTGCCCGCAAGCGCGGATCCGTCACGTGCCGGTATCTGGCGGGCAAATTTGACGCGCGGCTGCTTGCTTGCGATAAGCCGCGATAAATTTAACGCAAAATAGTCTCGCCAAAACGCCGTCAAATTTAGCCGCGGATATTTTGGTAATTTGGCGAATTTTGCTATAATCTCGCGAAAATGAAATTCAAAAAAGGTAGAAAATGAGAAAAGTTATATTGTGCGCGCTTGCTTTGGTATTTGGATTATTGGCTGCCGGTTGCGAGAGGAACGACTATCAGCACCCGATGTACCGCTCTACTAAAAATAAATAACTTCAAATCAGGCGGTTACTCGCCGCCTTAAAATCTTAAATTTATCTCATTGCCGCTTTATAAAATTTGACGCTTTCGCGGCGCATTTTAAAATTTAACATCCTCGCAGACTTCTTTTATCTTGTCGTCCACCGATTTTATTACGGTCGATTTTATACTAACTCCTTTAGCTTTCAGATCATCCTCGTTTGCCAAAAACCATTTTCTAGTTTCGATGTAGTCTTTTAGATACTCGTTTTTATCCGTTTGACAAAAGCCGTCTATGTTTGCATGCCTATTTGTACGTATTTGCCAGTATAAAATTTGGCTTGCTATCGCGTGTATTCTTTCGTTTTCAAAGTATTCTGCCGTATCCGCTTTGCGAGCTTTGTCGTAAATTTCGGGATATTTTGAAGAGTAAAGCGCATTCATATATTTTATATATTCGCGCAGCTTTATGAGTCTTTCGTGCTGTTTGACGTCTTTAAGCATCTTTGGTATGTTTACTTGAGACTCGTCCGACCTATAGTTTTTAGATTTGGGTTTAGAATACAGAGGATTTTTTATCCAATACGCCGTAAAATTATTCGTGAAAATAATCGATAAGTTATTAAAAGCCGCAAGCCTGATTTTTTGAAACATCTTATCCTTAGCCTCAAATTTCACCATATTTTCTATAGTTTCCCAGGCTTTTTCGTTAAATTCTATCGTCTCTTCAAAAGAATACTTGTTGTTAGCGTATAGGACGGTGCTGCCTGATGTGTTCATGATATACATCATCAACCTAAAAACATACCAGTCCGCGTACTTTTCCGCATCGTCGTCTGGTAAATTTTCTTTCCATCTTTTTATGAAATAATCCTGCAAGGCAAGCACGGGCTGGACGATAAGGCTTTTTTCATCGACAAAGGGGAGTTTGGTTAGAAAATTGCCGTACACCATCATAAAATTTGCGCCTATTAGCCACTCTTTTGCTTTTGGATACGGCTGCCCGTCGTAGAGCCATTCATTTCTTTGATTCATGTACATCAGGGCATTGCCGACGATGAGGGCGATCAAGGCTATCAAAAGTAGTTTTTTGAGGGGTTTGGTTTGATTCGGCGATTTTGCGTTCATTTTTGATCCTACGAGGTTGTTGCGGGTATTTTACATATTGCGTCCTTAAACATTTTTAAAATTATATTTAAATGTATCGGATTTATTTGCTTTACGGGTGCGGCGGTTTTGTAAATTTAGCGTCAGGTTTTTGCGGTGCGGGTTTTGCGAGAAAAGCGCGGCAAATTTGTTGATTTATGGATAAAATTTAACGCATTAAAAATAGAAAATAAAAAGCGGCAAATTTTAGCGCGCAAAACAGGTCAAATTTGACCCAGACGCTGCGCCCTAAATTTACCGCCCCAAACGCATGCGACCAAAGGGCTCAAATCAGCTACAGATCGCCAAACAAGGCCTTTAGATCCTTCGCATTCTCGTCTTTAGCCTCGCCTCTAGCGCCTAGCTCGTTTAGCTCGATCTCATAGCCCGTTAGCATGCTGGCTAGCCTGATATTTATGCCGCTTTTACCGATGGCCTTGCTCTTTTGCTCGGTTACTAGGCTCACGACGGCTTTGTTATCCTCGCCGATTTTAACCGAGCTGATGATCGCCGGCGCCATCGCTCGCGTGATGAGGATAGTAGGCTCGGCCGAATACTCGATCGCATCGATATTTTCGCCGTTTAACTCCTTTGTCACGGCGTTTATACGCACGCCTCTAGTTCCCACGGTCGCGCCCACGGGATCGACGTTAGGCGAGGTGGCTACGAGCGCTACTTTGGCGCGTTCGCCCGGTATTCTGGCGCTTGCCGCGATCAGCACTAGTCCGTCTTTGATTTCCGGCACTTCGGCTTTTAGCAGTGCTTCTAGGAATTTTGGCGACGTGCGGCTTAGCTCGACCTTGATGCCCATAGATTTGTCGATATAGACGCTTTTTATGACGGCTTTTACGACGTCGCCGGGCTTAAATTTCTCGCCTTTTATGCGGTTTTTTCGCGGCATCACGGCTCGTAGCTCGTCTATCTCGATGAAGGTATTTTCCTCGCTATCCACGCGCGTGACGGAGCCAAAAACCATGTGCCCGACCATGTCTTGATATTTTTGGAAGATTTTTTCCTCCATCAGGCGCTGGATGTGGTATTCAAGCTCCTTGTGAAGCGTTTGTGCAGCGGTGCGACCGAGGTTGTCAGTAGATAGCTCGTAGGTTAGCTCATCGCCGATCTCTACCTCAGAGTCCACTTTTTTAGCTTCGCTTATGCTTAGAAAGTGCTCGTTGTCCTCGGCTAAGCGCTCGTCGCCGTCCTCAACGACGGTGATTTTTTGATATAGATGAAGGGTCTTGGTCGCATTATCGATAACCGCGTCGTATTCGTAGTTTTCGCCGTAAATTTTCTTTGCGGTATTGATAATAGCTCTTATGACGCGCTCTTTTACGTCTTCGATTTCAAGCCCTTTTTCGTTTGCGATAGATTCTATGATATCCGCTATTTTTTCCATATTATTTTTGCTCCATTATTTAAAATTTGGGGGAATTTTTGAGTTAGAGGGGTATTATACAAGCTTTATACTTTTAAGAAGTTTAATGCGTTTTTTATGATGATTTTGCTATATTCACAGATTAAATTAAAGATTTCAAAGGATTAAAAATGGAGCTAAAACTCGCTAGAACGCAACTTGACGCCAAACCAAAAACGATCTCTCTTGAAAAAATCGAAGCGGCATTTGCCAAAGATCCGCAACAAATTTTCTATTTCGACAGAGAAAACAGCCACAAACAACTCATCGCTTTGGTCGAATTTTTCGAAGAAAAAGGCCTTAGCGTCTATCACCGCACCGTTCGCTACGGCCTAGACGAAAACGACTACATGTACGAAGTGCATATTTTATAAGGCGAGTTTTGAGCAAAAAGGTATTTATCCAAACGCTAGGATGCGCTATGAACGTCCGCGACAGCGAGCATATCGTCGCCGAACTAAAAGAAAAGGAAAACTACGATCTAACGGACGATATCTCCGAGGCCGACCTCATCCTCATCAACACCTGCTCGGTGCGCGAAAAGCCCGTGCATAAGCTTTTTAGTGAGGTCGGCGGCTTTGAAAAAGTAAAAAAAGCGGGTGCTAAAATCGGAGTTTGCGGCTGCACGGCAAGCCACCTGGGAAGCGAAATTTTTAAACGAGCGCCTTACGTGGATTTCGTCCTGGGCGCGCGAAACGTCAGTAAAATTTCAGCCGCCGTTAAGACGCCTAAATTTATCAGCACCGACATAAATCACGACGAGAGCGAGTACGCATTCGGCGAATTTCGCGGCTCGCCGTATAAAAGCCACATAAACATCTCGATCGGCTGCGATAAAAAATGCACCTACTGCATCGTTCCGCACACCAGAGGCGACGAGATCTCGATCCCCGCAAATTTGATCCTGCGCGAAGTAAAAAAAGCCGCCGATGGCGGAGCGAAGGAAATTTTCTTGCTCGGACAAAACGTAAACAACTACGGCAAGAGATTTTCAGGCGCGCACGAGAAGATCGATTTTAGCGACCTGCTCGTAAAGATCAGTGAGATAGAGGGCGTCGAGCGCATACGATTTACTAGCCCGCATCCGCTTCATATGGACGATAAATTTTTAGAAATCTTTAGTCAAAATCCCAAAATTTGCAAATCCATGCACATGCCACTTCAAAGCGGAAACACCAAAGTTCTGCGTGAGATGAAGCGCGGCTACACCAAAGAGTGGTTTTTAGACAGGGCTGCTAGACTGCGCGCGATGTGCCCGGAGGTTAGCATTTCGACCGACATTATCGTGGCGTTTCCAGGCGAGAGCGAAGAGGAGTTTGAGGATACGATGGACGTGCTGGAAAAGGTACGCTTCGAGCAAATTTTTAGCTTTAAGTATTCGCCTCGTCCGATGACTAAAGCGGCGGAATTTACCAATCAAATCCCGGACGCCGTCGCAAGCGCCCGCCTAACCCGCCTACAAAGCCGCCACAACGAGATTTTAGACGAAATCGTCGCGGAGCAAAAAGGTAAAATTTTCGACGTATATTTCGAGGAGCTTCGCGCAAACGGCGGGGTCGCCGGCAGGAGCTTTAATAACTTTCTCGTTCAAGTCGCAGGCAGCGAAGAGCTGCTGGGCAAGACGCTAAAAGTGCGCGTGAACGACCCAAAGAGAATGGTGCTTTACGGTGAGCTTGTGGGCTAAATTTAAACGAAGCGTTTTTATAAATTTAGCCCCGCGCATTATCTATTTTTTTATTTGGATTATATTTTTAACCTGCAAAAAGAGCTTTTCTAAGACAAATTTGACAAACGAGCCCTGCGTCGTGCTGTTTTGGCACGGCAGGCTAGCGCTGATGAGCTTTGCCTACATGCACTGGTGGAAAAACGACCAAAATCCGCAAAGACGCGCCAAAGTCATCATAAGCGACCACAAAGACGGCGAGATCATCGCACGCGTGATTTCGTTTTTCGGTATCGGCGCCATCAGAGGCAGTAGCTCAAAAGGCGCGGTAAAGGCCCTCGCGCAAAGCTTTAGAGAGCTAAAAAGCGGCGTCGACGTCATCATCACCCCGGACGGCCCGCGCGGCCCCTATCATAGCATAGCCGACGGCGCGGTCGTCATCGCGCAAAAGCAAAATGCGCAAATACAAATTTTAAACTACGAAGCGAGTAAATTTTGGCAGCTAAAAAGCTGGGATAAAATGATAATCCCAAAGCCTTTTAGCGAGATTTCTTACACGCTCTCGCCGCCTTTTAGCGTGACGGACATGGAGCTAGAAGACGCAAGAGAGCTAATAAAAAAGGAGATGGAAAAATGAGCTCAAAGACCGTGGTTTTATCTATCGGAGCGCTTTTGGCGGCCGCTTTTATCTCGTTTATCACGCTTAGTCCGTCTTATAAAAACGCGCTTGGAGCCAAATTTTACTACGAAACGGGCGATTATGAAACCGCCTATAAACTTTCTAGCTCCGCTTATCACAAAGACGTCTACAACAAACTCGCCCACACCGTGATGGTGCAAAGCGAAATCTCGCAAAAATACGCCACCTATATCGCCCGTTCAAACGGCTATCTAGAAAATATCCAAAAAATCAGCAAATCAGGCAAAATAAGCAAAGCCAATCTGGATAAAATTCGCATGATGTGCGATATCGCCGTGAGCGACTATAAAGAGCTAAAGCCGTCGAATTTGATCGATGCGGATCTGCAAGAAGAGGCGATGCGGATAAGAGATAAATTTTTAACCTTGCAAACGGAGCTATTTTAATTATATTTAATAACATTTTAGATATGATAAAAAATCGTAAATTTTAGGAGAGAGCTTGTCACTGCGCAGTTTTTTTAGCGTCTTATATCTTAGCGTCGTTACCGAGTCCAAGAAGTGCCTATTTTACGGCGAAGCATATAAGGGCTCAAAACTGCTAAAAACCGTAAAATCGGAGTTTGATAACGACGATACCGGCGCGGTATCGGCAAGGGCAAAAGAGTATCTAAAAAATCTGCAAAAAGAATATAAATGGGTTTATGTTTCGCTCTTTTTTGACGCCTTATCTCAAGGCGCGGTCGGTCCTAAAAATATGAGCGCTCTTGAAAAAACGGGCATAGATCCAAAGGAGCTAACTTTCATAAATCCGGCGCCAGGCTGGATATTTTACGTAAAAACGCAGGACGTAAAAAAGGCTGAAAATTTATTCGGCGATACGGACGTGAGCCTGCTTTATTCTCCTTTAGCTCTCATTCACGATAGAATTCTTAGCCAAAATTTGGTAGGCAAAAACGCGCTTTACGTCTATGCGCACCGTGAAATTTGCGCCATTTGCATCGTTCATAAAAATATCTCCAAATTCGCCGCCGTCTGCAAACTGGAAGAGTCAAGCGAAGAAACGGCATTTGATAAGGTTCGAAGCAGCGAAATAGACGATTTTATCGAGAGCGTAGATGAAGACTTTGCTAATTTTGACGGCGTAGAGAGCCTAGACGAGCTGCTAAAATTAGACGGCTCGGCAGATGAGTTTGAGGATCTAGGTTATGATATAAACATGCCCGCATCCACGGACGTAGCGACCTCCGTGTCGATATTTGGCCGAGATATGAGTATGTACGGCTATATTTCGCTAGCGCTTAAGGAATTTTACACAAATCCGCTATATGAAAGCGATTTTATCGAAGACGTCGTGATTTTTGACGCTACGGAGAGGACGAGCGCTACGTTTTTACACTATTTGCAAAACGAACTTTTGGTCAAAACCGAGGTCTATCCCGTCGATACGCAAAAAATAATGACGGAACTAATGATAAAAGAGTTGAAAAATGACTAGTTATAGCTTTATAAAGCCTCAAAAAAAGCCCATTTTAAATCTTTTTAATAAAATTTGGATATTTTTGATAATCTCGGTTGTATTGATTTTTGCGGCGGTAAATTTTGCTATCGCTTTTAAAAATCAAACGTTACGAAACGAAACGCAAATGCTAAAGCAAAATATAGAGCAAACAAAACAGCGCATTAATCAAGCAGACGAATTAGCCGAACTTTTAAAACAAAGGCGAGACGTTGCAGCTCAGATAGCCTCGTCAAACGCGCTTTTAAAGCAAAGCGTGCGAAATCTACTAGACTTAGTTCCTCAAAGTATAACTTTAGAAAAAATTTCTATGGACGAAAATTCGCTCGTCGTAAAAGGAACTACGCCTAGCCGAGATGTTTTTAATATGCTGCTGGCTACGCCGCTAAAATCGATTTTTAGCACGTCAAACACCTCTTTTTACCAGCTGCCTAACGGCTGGTTAAATTTCATCAGTACAAACAAAACCGATAACTCCGAGGGTCAAAATGAGCAAAGATAGAAGTTTGCAAAATATAGATGTTACTAAACTACTCATATATATACTCGTCTTTATTAGCGCTTGCCTCATTATGATTTTTGGTTTTTTGGTTCCGAATATCCAAGAATACAAGCGGATAAAATACGATAACCGAGTACAAAGCACCGCCTCAACGCAGATAAATCAGGTTTATAACGGTAAGCAAGAGGCGCTAGACAAACTAAAATCGGATAACAAAGCGGCGCTGGATGCTTTTGAAAATAAATTTGACGAGGGTAAATTCGTAACATTCGTATCGCAGTATCTAGACTCGGTAGTGTCTAAAAATAGCAATATATCTCAAAGCGAGCCGTTTTTGATAAACGAGCTAAAGATAACCGCGACGATAAAAACTCCGTCCAGACTTTACGACTTTATAGACGCATTACGGAGCTATGAAAACGTCGTCAAAATCGACTTTCCTATCGAAATGCAAAAAGACGGCGACAAGATAAGCGCAGCATTTAACGTCAAAATCTACGGCTTAAGATAAATCAAACCCGACTTTATTATTTCTCGCTAAAATCTCTTTAAAATATTTAAAGCAAGGATAAAAAATGATTAAATTTAACAACGCCGCCGTTGCTTTGGCGACTGCGATTTTGAGAGATTACCTCAGCGGAGCGGCAAATTTTTTCGCCTCTAGAAAAGCTGCAAAATCAGAACTAACAAAACTCACGCCGGCCGATTTTAAAAACGTGCGCGCAAATTTGCTAAATTTAGGCTTTAAGAGCGAGTTTATCGACGAAAACGCCGCCGAGCTATCAGAAATCCTGCGCGGTATCCTAATAGCCGAGCGCCCCAAGCTGCCAAAAGACCACCCTGTCGCCACCTACATCGACGAAAACGATGCCGCGCGCGAGCTGATTGCAAAGGCAAAAGAGCTGCTAAAAAAGAAATTTATCAAAAACGAGTGGCTTGAAATTTACGACAAACTAGGTGGCTTTAACAGAACGCACTTTGCTAGAAAACAGCACCAACTCTACTCGATGCTCGAAAACAAAGGCTTTGACCGCCCGTCGCGCTTCATGTGGAGCTTTGATAACAAGGTCCGCGACGGTATCGCCGCGGCGCGCGAGCTGCTAGACGGCGGCAAGGCTGACGAGTTTATCGCGGCTCAGCACGAGATCTACGAAAATCTACTCGATCTGCTCTCACGCGAGGAGGCGGCGCTCTATCCGACGTCGCTGGAGCTAATCAGCGAAGATGAGTTTCGCGCGATGAGACGAGGAGATGACGAGATCGGGTATTTTCTCATCGAAAAGCCGAGCGAATTTTATCCGTTAAATTTAGAGTCCGGTAGCGGCTCGGAGGCAAATTTAAAGGACGTAAATTTACAAAGCGAGGCAAATTTACAAAACGACAACCTAAACGAAGCGGTTTTAAATCCGAATTTCCTAAAAGAGCTGTCAAATTTGATGAGCAAATACGGACTAAATCCAAACGCAAGCCGCGATAAAAACGCGGTTTTTGACGTCGCTACGGGTAAGCTCACGCTAGAGCAAATCAACCTCATTTATAGGCACATGCCCGTTGATCTCTCCTTCGTCGACGAAAACGAGATCGTGAAATTTTACACCGACACCAAGCACCGCGTATTTCCGCGAAGTGCCGGCGTCATCGGGCGTGACGTGAAAAACTGCCACCCGCGCGAGAGCGTAGCTAGCGTGCTGGAGATCATCGACGCTTTTCGCAAGGGCGAGCGCGATGAGATCGACTTTTGGCTGGAGCTTCACGGCAAATTTATCTACATCTACTACGTGGCCGTGCGCGATGAAAACGGCGTATTTAAGGGGGTACTAGAGATGATGCAAGACGTCACGCGCATCCGCAGCCTAGAGGGCAAACGCACGCTGGTGACATGGGACGATCTAAAGAAAAAGTACGGGGAGTGATGATAACGGCTTGCGAAATTTAATTAAGACCGCTTGACCCTTATCGCCCATAATTTCGGGCGTGAATTTATCGAAGATTTAGGGCGCTTGCCTTTTTGTATATTTACGCCTACGCCTTTTGCACGACAATTCGAGCTATTTTTGCAGATACCGATATTTTCGTAAGCGGTATTTAAGGATTTTAGAACGGCATATTTAGTACCAAACCACCTAATAAAAATATCGCTGCTGCATTAAAACTACCGGCCGTAAAAATTTAAATTTACGCGCTAAACCGAATTTTAAGCCGCCTTTTTAAGATAGTGGCGATATCTCGTTTCGTAAGATGTTTGAGCCGGCCGTCTAGCGCCGTTAAATCCAAAGCTACCGCAAAGAAAGCGTTAGCGTATTTAAAAATTCAGCAGGTTTGCACCCAAAACGTAGACGTCTAAAAAAGCCCCTCAAATAGCGCAAGATCCGCGCCCTGGGCAAATAAAAATCCGCGGTTTATCGGCGGGATGGCAAGCCGTCTGCACGCTTCTTTAAATTTCTTTTCCATCGCCGCTTTGATATATGGCGTTACGAGAATAATTTTTGCGCCAGCCCCGACGGCTACCTTGCCGCCTAGGACGCAGCTAGCGCCGTTTTCTATACAGCGCGCGCATTCGCTTCGCTGCGCCGAGCTTAGCACGAGTCCTAGCCGCTTGCAGGTAAGACCCACGCCGCGAAGCTCATTTGCACCGCGTTTTACGAGGTAAATTTTAGGTGCAGGATTAGAAATTTCAGGAGCTAAATTTAACGCATCGGCCGCCAAAAACTCAAAACTTTTTTTCACGCCGCCAAAGTATTCGTTTAAAAACGGCTCGCTAAATTTAGCGCGAATAAATCCGCGTTTAAACCGGGGCGTTAAGTTCGTCTCGTCGGTGAAGTATCTTAGGTTTCGCTCACGCAAAAACCGCTCCAGCTCGCACTTTCGCACGCCTAAAAGCGGACGAGCGATCATATAGTCCTCGCGAGTTTCGAGCTCCTGCATGCCAAGCAGCTCGCTAAGCCCCGCGCCGCGCCCAAGCTGCATCAAAAACCACTCGAATTTATCGTCAAACTGATGCGCCAAGATCAAATTTTCATAGCCCCGCTCGCGGCAAATTTCGGCGAAAAAATCGTATCTGGCCGCACGCGCCTCGTGCTCGAAATTTGACTCGCCCAGACGCACGCTTTTTACGTAGATTTGTTTGTTAAATTTAGCCGCCAGATCTTGTGCCGAGGCTACTTCGTCCTTGCTCTGCGCACGGACGTTATAGTCCACTATCGCAAGGTCAAATTTCACGCCCGCCTCGTCCAAAAGGTAAAAAAGCGCCGTACTATCGACGCCGTGAGAAAAAGCAAGCAGATTTCGCCCCGATTTTAGCTTATGCAAAACGGGCGCGCTTAGCATTTTAGGCCTTTGCCGTGATCTTGCCTAGCGCTTGGCTGCCCGCCACCTGCGTGATCTCGCACCAGTAGCGACCGCCGGTTTCTAGCTGCTCCACGTCGCTTTCGTTGATCAAAATTTCGCCGTCGATGTCCTTGTCCCAAAGCGCCTTTTTCGCGGCATAAAACATCTCGCCCTCGCTGCTTTCGCCCTCGAGCGAGACGATAAATTTCTTGCCCAGCTCCTGCGCAAAACTCGCTTCTATCGCGGCTCGAGTGACCTTTTCGATCTTGCTTAGGCGCTTTGAGATGATTTTGGCCGGCACCTGCTCCATCTCGTACGAGAGCGTGTCCTCCTCTTTCGAATATGCAAACGCCGAAACGCGGTCAAATTTAAACTCCTGTAAAAACGCGCAAAGCTCGTCAAATTCAGCTTCACTCTCGCCCGGGTGCCCGACTATGACGCCCGTTCGTAAAAACGCACCCGGCGCACTTCGCATTAAATTTAAAAGCTCTTTGATCCGCGCCGCACCGCTTCCGCGCCTCATGATTTTTAGCATTTTCTCGCTTGAGTGCTGGATCGGCATGTCAAAGTAGTTCACAAACACGGGCGAGGCGATGATGCGCTCTATTAGCGCGTTTGAGGTCGTGCTCGGATAGAGATAGAGTATGCGCGCGGTTTTGACGCCCTCTATCTTCTCAACCGCGTCGATGAGAGAGATGAGCCCGTCGCTAACCGCGTGATCGCGCATATACGAGCTACTGTCCTGCGATAGGAAGCTAAAGTCGTAGTAGCCCTTTTTTACGAGCTTTTGCACCTCGTCTACGATGTTTTCGAGCGCGCGGGATTTTAGCTTACCCTTAAAGGTTGGGATCGCACAGAAGCTACATTTTTGATTACAGCCTTCCGAAATTTTGATGTAGGCATGGTAGTTTGAGCCCGTTATCACGCGCTCTTCGCTTGCTTGTAGGTAGGTGTCAGGGCTAAATAAATTTTGCTTTTTTAGGATGATTTCATCAATCTTATCGTAGTCTCCGACGCCGGTAAATAGATCGACCTCCGGTAGCTCCTTCATCAGCTCCTCGCGGTAGCGCTGCATCAGACAGCCGGTGACTACGAGCAGGGAGCCTTTTTTACGCGCTTCATGCATATCCAGGATCGCGCGGATGCTTTCTTCTTTAGCCGAGTTTATAAAGCCGCAGGTATTTACGATGATGACGTCGGCGCTAGCGACGTCGGACGTGATCTCGTAGTTTGAGAGGCGTCCGAGCATGATTTCAGAATCCACCAGATTTTTGTTACAGCCTAAGGATACTAAGTGAAGCTTGCCCATCTTATACCCACAGATTGTCGATCAGACGCGTTTTGCCCACGTACGCGGCGACTAGGATAATGGTGTTGTTTGGTTCTATTAGCGAGATTTCGTTTAAATTTCTATCCGCGATCGCGACGTAATCGACGTTTAGCGGCTCTAGGGTTTGTAGCATCTCGCCTTTTATCGTTTGTGCGCTTAGTTCGCCGGCTGCGATCAAATTTGAGGCTTTTTTAAGCGAATGCGAAAGCTTAAGCGCCTCTAGCTTTTGTCCTTCGTCTAGGTAGGCGTTTCGCGAGCTAAGCGCCAGTCCGTCGGGCGCGCGAACGATATCGCAAGGCACGATCTCTAAATTTAAAAAACAGGTCTTGACGAAATTACGCACGATGAGCAGCTGCTGCGCGTCCTTTTTGCCCATATAGACGCGCTTTGCGTTTGTTAGATTAAAGAGCTTGTTTAGCACGCGAAGTACGCCGTCAAAGTGTCCGGGGCGAGTCTTGCCCTCGAGCACGCTTGCTAAATTTTCAGGCGCGCTAATTAACGGCTCGGTATCAAAATATAGCTCCCTAGCCTCAGGCGCAAACATCGCATGCACGCCCAGCTCCTCGCAAATTTTAGCGTCGTTTTGTTCGTTTTTCGGATAGCTCTCAAAGTCCTCGCCGGCTAAAAACTGCGCCGGGTTTACGAAGGTCGAAACGATCGCGGTTTTGTTTTCCGCTACGCACTTTTCTATGAGGCTAGCGTGTCCGTCGTGAAGCGCGCCCATAGTTGGTACGAAGCCGATATCTTCGGAATTTGCCGCGACAAAATCTCGCAGCTGTTCTACTGTTCTTAAAATTTGCATTTTCTCTTCTTTAAAATTATAGAAATATAAGACTAAAGATTATATCAAAAAAAACTAAAGGTATAAATTAAGTCTAAGCAGCAGTCTGTTTAGCGAGTATTAATCAATAAATAATAAAATTCTTCTCACGAGCTTTAGCTCCAAAATAACAAAAAAGGAACAAAAATGGCTACTCAAGAGATAAATTTGGAGTCTTTAAAAAAAAGATATCGACTCTTTAAAAACAGACTTAAAAGACATTATAAAGTCCATTAAAGACGCAGGTACACAACGCGCAGAATCTGCTAAAGACAAAATCCTAGATCAGCTAAATAGCGATGAGATCAAAAAATACATAGATGATCTAAAATCAAAAGGCAAAGACGGCATAGAGAACGTAAACGATGCAATAAAAGAAGATCCAATTAAAAGCCGCTTGGTTGCTAAAAAAATAATGGCCGGCATATCTGAATTTATAGTTTCGGTAGTAGAGCTCTTAGACGCTCAAGCCGACGACATTAGGTGCTCTTTTTTAAGGAGCGCCAATTCGGTTTTATTAAATACGATAACTAGCGTAATCTGCATTATAGGTTTGGTATTTTTCTTACTGGGGCTACACACGCTCCTTGAAAAAACTATCGGAGAAATTTGGGCGTATTTTGCCTGCTCTGCTGTAGCTTTTTTATCTTCGATTATCGTATACAAGGTATTCCATGCAAAGTGATATAACAAAAGAAAAGCTAAGAATAGTGGTATCAATGTTAGAGAACAAAAACACAGATAAAAAAAAGCTAAAACTCGAAGAAGCTAAGCTAAATTTATTACTAAATGACCCACTACCAAACTTTTCAACAGAGCTCAACCTAATCAATAGAGGCAATATTAAGCAAGCCTTGATATCCATAATAGATAAACATCTCATAATACCTACTCTAAATAAAATTTTATAAACAACCTTAATCCAAATATGTTATAATCACGCCAAAAAGCACAAAAAAGGTCTTAAAATTTGGATAATTACGAATACACGGAACTTCTAAAAACCCTAAACACAAAAGTAGAAAATATCGCTGGCGTCGTAAAGCCTGAGAGCATCAAAGCTCGCCTAAAAGAGATCGAGGAGATGGAAAACGATCAAAATTTCTGGCAAGACATCGCAAAAGCAGGCGCAATCGGCAAGGAAAAAACTAAAATTTCAAACATCTTAAATAACTTCCTAAACGCTAAAAGCGCCGTAGACGACGCAAAGGATCTATATGAGCTGGCAAACTCTGAAAACGACGAAGAGACGATAAATTCGCTCTTTGCCGAGGCTGGCGAGCTTGAGGATAAGATCGTAAATTTAGAAATTTCTATGCTGCTTAGCGGCGAGGACGACGGCAAAAACGCTATCGTTACCATCCACCCGGGCGCAGGCGGCACTGAGAGCAACGACTGGGCGAGCATGCTATACCGTATGTATCTGCGCTTTTGCGAAAGAGAGGGCTTTAAGGTCGAAACTCTAGACTTCCAAGAGGGCGAAGAAGCAGGACTAAAAGACGTTAGCTTTATCGTTAAAGGCGTAAACGCCTACGGCTATCTAAAGGCTGAAAACGGCATCCACCGCTTAGTACGAACCAGTCCGTTTGATAGCGCGGGACGCCGCCATACGAGCTTTACCAGCGTGATGGTAAGCCCCGAGATCGACGATGATATCGAGATAGAAATCGACGAAAAAGACCTAAAAATCGACACCTACCGCGCAGGCGGAGCAGGCGGTCAGCACGTAAATAAAACAGAGTCCGCCGTACGCATCACTCACGCACCCACCGGCATCGTCGTACAGTGTCAAAACGACCGCAGCCAGCACAAAAACAAAGCCACCGCGATGAAAATGCTAAAATCGCGCCTGTATGAGCTAGAGCTAATGAAACAGCAAGAAGCCGCCGGCAGCATCGAAAAAAGCGAGATCGGCTGGGGTCACCAGATCCGCTCATACGTGCTTTTCCCGTATCAGCAGGTCAAAGACAATCGTAGCGGAGAGGCGTATAGCCAAACCGACGCGATACTAGACGGCGACATAAAAAAGCTCATCGAGGGTGTTTTAGTAAGCCAAAAAAGCATAAACTAGAAAGGAAAAATATGGAAATTTCAGCTCTTTTAAACCAACTAGGCTACAACGAAAACGATGCGACCACCGCGCAAGTTAAGCGCATCCTAAACAACTGCGACGGGTTAAATTTAAGCAGCATAATCACTCTAAACGACCACCTAAAACCGCTCGGCGGCTTTGTCGCGATGAGCGGTAGCGAGGACGTATTTAAGATAAAAAATGCGGGCAAAACGCCGGGCGCGCTAAACGTGATCGAAAACTGGGCTGAAAAAAACAAGATAAACATAAAAAAAGTAAATGAAACTACGCACTACATACTAGGAAAAAACATATGAAAAACTACGATATCATCGTCATCGGCTTTGGCAAAGCAGGCAAAACTCTCGCCGTAAAAGCCGCAAATTTAGGCAAAAAGGTCGCCGTGATCGAAAAATCGGCGCAGATGTACGGCGGAACATGCATAAACGTCGGCTGCATCCCGACAAAGAAGCTAGTAAATTTAAGCAAAGAAGCGCAATACGTAAATAACAACGTCGCGGGCGAATACTTCACGCTAAGCATCGAGAAAAAAGACGCTCTCGTCTCCGCGCTTAGAGCTAAAAATTTCGCGATGCTCGACGGCAACGCAAACGTAGACGTGATAAACGGCACGGCTAAATTTATAGATAAAAACAGCGTCGAAGTCGCGGCTCCTGACGGCTCAAAAAGCGTACTTACTGCGCCTACTATCGTTATAAACACGGGTTCGGTCAATGAAAAACCAAGCTTTGAGGTTAGCTCAAATTTAGCTTACGACAGCACGGGGATTTTAAACCTAAAAACGCTTCCAAAGCACCTAGTAGTCGTTGGCGGCGGATACATCGGGCTTGAGTTTGCCTCGATGTTTGCCGAATTCGGCTCAAAAGTTACCATCGTAGCTCGCTCGGGCGTGCTAAAAAACGAGGACGAGGACGTAAAGCAGAGCGTAAAATCGCTACTACAAACGCAAGGAATCGAAATTTTAGAGGGTTGCGAAGTTAAAAATTTAAAAGATTGCGCGCTAATTTTTACCCAAAACGGCGAGACGAAATGCCTTGAAGCGGACGCGTTTTTGCTAGCGACCGGACGAGTAGCGGCGAGTGCGGAGCTAAATTTAAGCGCGGCGGGCGTACAAACGGACGCCAAAGGAAACGTGCTCGTAAACGAGTTTTTGCAAACCGCCCAGCCGCATATCTACGCGGTAGGCGACGTTCGCGGCGGCGAGCTTTTCACATACACGAGTTTAGATGATTTTCGCATCGTCTTTGACAAGCTTTTTGGTGCGGGCAAACGTAGCACGCTAAACCGCTCGCCTCACGCCAGCACGCTTTTTACCGAGACTCCGCTAGCTAGTATAGGGCTAAGCGAGAAACGAGCGGCGGCTCAAAATTTAGACTTTAAAGTCCTAAAACTCCCGCTAGCAGCAGTCCCGGGCGCAAAGGTAGTCGGCAACGAAACGGGATTTTTAAAAGCGATCGTGGATGCAAAAAGCGGCAAAATTTTAGGCGCGGCGTTTCACTGCGTTTACGCAAACGAGCTTATCAACGAGATCGCCATCGCAATGGCCCTTGGCGCGGGCGCTGATTTCTTTAAAAATCAGATTTTCACCCATCCTAGCATCAGCGAAGCGCTAAATGACCTCTTTGGACAATTTTAAAACTACGGAAAGGTAAAAAATGAGAAATTTACTTCTTGCTTTTATCGGGCTTTTATTCGTAGGATGCGCGGCTTCAAGCGGCGGTCCTAGCGACAACCCGGACTATGATTTTAACAAACGCGCCATAGAAGTACTAAAACCCAAATGCGAAAGCGGCAACTACTCCGCGTGCAACGATCTTGCCATCAGCTATCAAAATCTAAAAGACCATAAAACGGCGCAAAAATACTACGATAACGCATGCCAAAACAACTATCAGCTAGCTTGCACCAATCTAGCCAATATGTATCAATCGGGCCTTGGCGTAGACAGGGATAAAAATAAAGCTTTGGAGATTTTTAACGCCTCTTGCACGAACGGAGGGGCGATATCTTGCTACTATCTAGGCGACTTTTACCGCTCCGGCGACGAGGGCAAAGAGCCTGACTACGTCGCTGCCATGAGCGCATACGAAAGAGGCTGCAAGCTAGGAGACATCCCGTCATGCACGAACACCGGAGTACTATACGAAAACGGCCTAGGCGTAGCGCAGGACGAGTCAAAAGCCAGAAACATCTACCGCTCGGCGTGCTTTAGCGGAGATTCGTCCGCATGCGATAATCTAAAAAGAATGGGTAGAAAACGCTAAATTTAAGGAGCCGAATTTACTACGGCGAGTCAAATTTGACTCGCCTTTTTTAAAATCAATCACGTCAAATTTAACTTCAAATTTACTCGCCGAAAACTACGTAAAAACCAAAAAATATCTGCTAAATTTAACGCCGCGCGCTCATAAATTTAACTCCGCAAATTTGCCTTTTACGATATGCGGTAAATTTTACTAGCTTAGCTAAAGCCGCGTAAATTTCAGCGCATTTAAAGCAACAATCCTTTGCTGTAAATAACAAAAATAAACAACGCTATATTTGAGTAAATTTTGATAAAAGATAGAAAAAGGGACTTAAATTTAAGCCCCTGGAAGCGTAAGTTTAGAGTAAAATTAAAATTTATAAGAGACGTTAACCTTAAAGTTTCTGCCCGGCTCCCAGTCGATCGCGTTCGCATCGCCCGTATATTCGGCTATTCTTTGAGACTGCGAGACGTAGGCTTTGTTAAATACGTTATAAACGCCGGCGTTTATCTCAAGCCCCTTAAATTTACCGCTGCTTGGCGCATAGGTAAGATAGACGTCGCTCACGGCGTAGCTCGGGATATGTACGGCAGCGTCGTTGCCGGCACTCGTCGTGTCTTTCGAGGCAAAATAAATAAGGTTATAACCCACAAGCGTATCGATAGCGTTTACCGAATACTCGGCGTTAAAGGTGTATTTGTCGCCTTGGTCGCGGTAGCCGATGATATTTGACGTGTAGTAGCCGCCGCTACCGTTTCTTACGCGGTCTTTATATCTTACTTTTTGATGAGTGTAGCTGGCACCCAGGCTTAGCGCGTCGAGGTTTAGTCTAGCCAAAAGCTCGACGCCGTCGATATCCGCGCCGCCTGCGTTGATCCTATAAAGCACCGGATTTATACGCCCGCCTGCTGCGTTGTTATCTACGATTAGATTTTTGTATTTGGTTTTAAAGTATTTAGCTACGAAGCTAACATGTCCCGTTTCGCTAAACTCGCCCTTGTAGCGTCCGCCGATCTCGTAGCTATCGCCCGTAGTGGCCTTTAGATCAGGGTTTGCTCTGTATCCTAGCGCCGTACCCCTACTAGCGCCACTAGCTAGCATAGACTCCATAACGTCAGGTCCTCTAAATACCTTAGCGTAGCTGGCAAATACGCCAAGCCCTTTCATAAACTCGTAATCAAGCGCTAAAGCAGGCGTAAATTCGTCAAATTTGTATTTGTATCCGCCGATATTTGCGCCCGTACCGTTATAGGTCTTTAGCTCGTGACGCTCGTATCTGATGCCAGGAGTCACGGTTAGGCCTGCAAATTTGATCGCGTCCTCTAAGTAAAACGAGTAGTTGTTTACTTTTTCGGGACGGTTGTTTTGCGGTTTGTTAAAGTTCTCGCTGCGGTAGTACTCCGTGCCGTATCTTAGCGTCTGCGTCACGTCGCCCGTCTCTATCGCGGTTTTTGCTTTCGCGCTTAGGCCTCTAGTTTTTACGCCCCATTTGCTAGCGTCAATTCTCTGATGCTTCGTATGATACGCAGTTACGTCGAGATTTAGCAGTTCGCTCGGCGTAAATTCGTACTTTAACGTCGTCGTATCGCGCTCGTATTTACGGTCGGCATCGGCGCTATGCCAGCTGCCAAACTCCGCCCTCAACGGATAAAGTCCCTTGTATTGGTTATGTTCGTGAGAGAGGGATATCCTGTGCGCGTCTAAAAAGCTATATCCGAGCTTAAAAAGATAGCTAAGATCGTTGCCGTCGCCGCCGATTTTCTTACCGTTACCGCTCTTGCCGTAGTCGTAGCCTTTGTGATTTATCGCGGCTAAAAAGTCAAGTCCCTTGACGGGCGCGGTAAAAACCGTGAGTCCTTGCGAAAATTCGTCGTTATTTGAGGCATAGCCCGTTTTGATTTTGGCACCGATGATTTCGCCATCTTCCAGCAGGTCTCTAGCATCCACCGTCCTAAAGGCTACCGAACCGCCCAGAGCCCCAGCGCCGTTTACCACAGAGCGCGATCCGACCTCAACGTCGATGGCCTTGATTAGATCGGGGTCGATCAGGAGGTCTGCGTTGTGGTGAAAGGTATTTCCATTTTGCTTGGCGCCGTCGATCGTGATATTTAGGCCGCGGTCGCTCACGCCCCTCATGTAAATTTTTTGGTTCATGCCGTTCGTGCCGCCTACGTAAACACCGGGAATATCGCGCATGACGTCTTTTAGTATGCCTGCGTTTCTCGTGCTTATCTTTACGTCGTCCACGCCGTAGCCGCCGCCGGTGCTTGTTACTTCTACGCCGCTTAGCGTTACGTTTTCGGCGGCATTTGCGCCGATAGCCAGAGCCGCTACGAAAGAAATCTTCGCAACATTGTTAAAACTCATTTTTTCTCCTTTTAAATTTATAAAATTTTGCGCCGATTTAGAAAAATATTTAAATTTTGTTTTCTTTATCTTGCACAGATTTTGAAAATGAATATTACAATTTTGAAGCTAAATTTAAAATAAATATATTAAAACAGCTTTTTTATTCGTTATTGACAATAAATACCATAATCTGATATAATTGCGCGCAAATTTTTATAAAAGGTAATAAATGGAATTTCTCAAACACAACGTCGATTACGTTATCATCGGTATTTTAGGGCTTATGAGTTTTACGGTAGTGTGGCTTACGATAGAGCGCTTGATCTTTTACGCAAACGTTAAATTTGAAAACTACAAGAACCAAGACGACTTTGAAGAGAGCGTAACCAGAAATTTAACAACGCTTTATATAGTTTATTCAAATGCGCCGTATATCGGACTTTTGGGTACGGTTGCTGGCATCATGGTGACCTTTTACGACATGGGTATGAGCGGCGGCATCGACACTAAAAGCATCATGGTCGGCCTGTCTCTAGCGCTAAAAGCAACCGCGCTAGGCCTCATCGTCGCGATACCGACGCTAATGATCTACAACGCGTTTATGAGAAAAGTGGACGTACTCGTAAACCGCTACAAGGCTTCACGTGAGAATGCCTAAAAAAGAGGGATTAAACGTAATCCCACTCATAGATATTATGCTCGTTTTGCTAGCTATCGTGCTTAGCATCTCTACATTTATCGCTCAGGGCAATATCAAAATCGACCTGCCAAACAGCGAGAGCGCGGAAAAAAAGCAAGACGAAAACGATAAAATCGCCGTTTTAATTAATAAAGATAATGAATTTTTTATAGGCGAAGAGAAGATTGCCGAGGAAAATTTAAAAGAAAAGCTAAACGAGATAAAAAACGAAACGTTAATAGAACTCAAAAGCGATAAAGAGAGTAAATTCGACTCATTTATCAAGGTTATCGACATACTAAAAGAAAAAAATCATGAAAACTTCGCTATCACGACAACAACTGAATAGACGCGCCAGCTTTACGGGGCTTGGCGTCTCTATTTTGTTACACTCCGTTCTTATCGGCTCTTTTATCAAATTTTACGACGAGCTAAAGCCGATGCCGGAAGAAAAAAGCGTCAAGATAGCGCTAAATACCTTTACGCCGCCAGCAGCTCCGCTCCCGCCGGCGCCAACTCCGCCTGCCCCGCCGCCTCCGGCACCGCCTGCGCCTCCTCCGCCTGAACCTGTCGTCACTCCGCCGGAACCGCCAAAACCGGTCGAGCCGCCTAAGCAGGTAGAAAAGCCAAAACCAGTGGAGAAACCAAAACCGATAGAAAAGCCGGTGGAAAAACCGAAACCAAAGCCTAAACCTACGCCAAAACCGGTTAAAACGCCTGAGCCTGAGCCGCAAGTAGTGCAAGCGCCTCCGACTCCCGCACCGCCCACTCCTACGCCGCCGGCGCCGCAGCCAAGTCCTGCTCCGTCGAAGACTAGCTCAAATTTACCGCCTAGCGGAGCGGAGACGGTCGGAGAGTTTAACTTCGCGACATCAGCCGGCGACGAGAGATTTTCTAAAATCCAAAGGGCGATACAAAAGCACCATAAATACCCTAAACGCGCCCAAAAAATGCGACATCAGGGCGTCGTAGAGGTTAGCTTTGTATTTAAAAAAGACGGTAGCGTCCGCGACGTAAAAGTGATAAAAAGTTCAGGCTTTGAAACGCTAGACGAGGCCGCAGTCGAGCTCATAAACCGTGCGGCGCCTGATTTTCCGACGCTTGATCGCGACTACGTCATCAAGATCCCCGTTAAATACAATATAACGTAAATTTAAGCCGTTTTTGCGGCTTAAATTTTATCTTTTATTCTACAAATTTGACGCAATAAATCAAAAATCAGCCGTTTTGTTTATAAATAGGCGCCGCTAAAATCGGTCGCAATCAAATCAAATTTGACGCCGTAGCAGGGGCGTAAATTTGCCAAATTTATAGCCCGAAATTTTAAATAAATTCGCCAAACGGCTTGTTCAAGCAACCGATCAAATTTGCGCCAAATTTAGCCGACGCAACTAGTTCAAATTTATATAGAGCGATCTTGTAGATTTTACTTAAACGCCCTTTTATACGAGTTTTCTATCAGCCCAGTGCAGCCTAGCTCACTCATCGCAGCCTGCGCGAAATTTGGATTTCGCAGCAGCTCTCTGCCATAAGCCACCGCGTCGCAAACTCCGCCTAGTAGCAGCGCCTCGCCCTCGGACGCATTTGTTATGAGTCTGGCCGCGATCACAGGGATACCGACTGCTTGCTTTACGGACTTAGCATAAGTCCGCTTGATAAAGCGGCGTAAATGCCGGCGCGCTATCCGTGCGCTCAAAAAGTCCACCCGCCGAGACGTGAATAAACGCCGTACCCAAGGCCTCGAGCTCTTTTGCCAGCCGCACGCTATCCTTTAGGCTCCAGTCGCCTTTTACCCAGCTATCTGCGCTTATGCGTACGCCGACGGGGATTTGCACCGCAGCTTTTATCTCGCTTAAAATTTCTTTTAAAAATCTCGTACGATTTTCAAAACTCCCACCGTATTCGTCGTCTCGCAGATTGATCCCAGGAGAGAGAAATTCACTGATGAGATAGCCGTGCGCGGCGTGGATCTAGGTCGCGGCGTATCCTGCGCGCTGGGCTATAACCGCGGCCCGGGCGAAAGCTTGCTTAACCGAGACGATGTCGTCCGCGCTCATCTGCCTCGGCGTTTTGTAGCTCTCGCTAAATTTCAGAGCGCTAGGCGCGATCAGATCATCACACTCGCTTTTTCTACCGGCATGCGCGAGCTGGACGGCCATTACGGCGCCGTATTTGATGCACTCTTTGACCAGTCCGGCGTGCGCCTCTAGCTGCTCGTCGTTCCACAGCCCCAGATCATGGCCCCTTATCCCGCCTCTAGGCTCGACCGCCGTAGCCTCGACGATAATGAGCCCAACGCCTCCTAGCGCCCGTGCGGCGTAGTGCAGGCCACGGAAGGCCTATGAGACGAAAATTAATTTGCGCCCTGATTTGTAAAATTTTACGTGTTTTAAAGGATTAAATTTTTGCGTTTTTAGGCAAATATTTGCCAAATTGGCTGCGCAAAAGGCAGGCCTCATATAGTCGGCGCGAAAATTTAGTTTGCCGTCGTCGCTTAAAATTTTAAACGCGACTTTCGCTACGAACGTAAATTTCGTCTCAAACGAAATTCGGGCTTAAATTTTGCCGTATTATAAATTTTGACCCGAAATTTTAAAGGATTGCAGATTGATATTTATAGCCGACGCAGCAAAAAATCCCCAACTCCGCCAAACTACGAAGTAGCCGAAATTTACGCGCCCAAACGACTACGCCAAGTCCTTTAAATCCGTCCTGTAAGCGTCTTTTAAGCGCTTAACGTCTAGCTTGCGGTTTAGATTCACGAGGCGAAATTTGACCGCCTCCCACCGCTCTTTGCCGTC